>JBBQRJ010000223.1:0-7673 GCA_038214955.1 Aggregatilineales bacterium
AGGTACTCGATCTACTGGCACAGCGTCTTGATCAACGCGATATTCAACAGCACGCTTTATTGTGGAAAGCGTTTGACAAGAAACTGCATGCTTCGCTGGCGCAGATGCCCAACGTACAGACGATTCTCCTCAGCACATTCACTGCCCTTGATAAAGTGGGCGGCAGTAAGTTCCCCATACCCGACATCGCCCGTGATATTCTCGGCGCAATGCTCAACGGCGCGTCAATGAACGATTTCGCCGGATTGCTTCAGTTAGCAGCGCACTTCAAGCAGCGCCAACCGTCCAGTCTGGCATTGGAATGGCTGTACTATCTACGAGTCGAGAACTTGGCGCTCAAGTCACGTTCCGAGCAGCAGTACTGGCAGTTGTGGGACACTTACCCTAGTTTGTACACTTACGAATTGAATGCTGATTTAGCACAGGCGGGCAAAGCGGACAACGCGGTTACAATGATTGCCAACTGGTCTGGTTTACTCTCCGATCCTACAGCCTCAATTATCACAGAAGCACTTAATTTTCTGTGGTCACAGCCTCATATTTCCCAACACGAATTGGCACAGGCAATGCTCCTGCATCCATCGCTTGAATCAAGGATTCCACCTGACTGGAAACAAAGGCTGGTTGAAACCATGCTTGCAGAGGCAGTGATCTCTTCAGTGGATGAACGCACGAGTCAGTTGTATGAGCGTTTCCTTGCCGCCTCAAACCTAAATCTGTCGCCAGCCCTTATCGGGGCAATGGAAGGGAGTTTAGCGTTGCTAAAGAAGTCGCTTACGCAAAGTAACGTTGTCAACATCCAGCGACGATTGAACGACGTTGATGAGAAGAAATATCGTGAAGAGACGACGTCGTTGATGAAGATGTTTTTCGTTACTTCGAAAAACACGTCGGAACAACACTTACTCATGCTTTTTGCCACTTATACCCCGAAGCATAAGCAGGTATTCTGGGAATTGTACTGGTCGAAACTGCGTACCGAACTGCTTGACGAAAAGCATGTAGAACCCGTTGCTATCATCCTTGATTTATGGTTTAAGTTTGTCGGACAGTTGGAAGCGCGTTTCCCCTTGATCACGCCAGAGTTCTTTCTTGAACTGCCGGAAGTTTTGACCAGTGTCCGCGAGGCAAAGGGTTTTAATCAAATTGAGCGGGACTTAGAACGCACGGTCTCCCGTTATGCTTGGCATACTTTGGTGAGTAAATATCTCGCAAAATCACGTCGAGGTTTGCGTTTGTTCTAAAGGGGGAAACATGGATAACGGTGAAGGCGCAATTATCTATCTTATCGGAATCGTCATCGCCGTAGGGATTGTGATTGCCGTTGTCGTCGCGTTGGCGGGCGTGTGGCTGGCGGTTATGGGCATTGTTGCCCTATACGCAATCCTGACGGGGTTTTTTGTCGGTCTGGTCAATTTTTTCAAGACGCTGCAACTTGCCCATGAAGAGGCGAAAAATCGCCCTGTCGGTACGGCAAAACCCGTCCTCATCTCGCGCTTGTACGAACCACAACCCGCTGATTTGATTTACTTTGTTGATGCGGGTTGGTTCGTGATCGGTTACATGTCGCGTGAAGTGTGGGCGCCCACCAGTGGTCAAGCCAATGACTGGTTCGAGCGGGGACGCAAGTGGCAGACCGACAGCCAGTACAAAGGCAGCGTCGAGAAATATTTCATGTCGGCAATGGGAATTGGCGCCTATGTGGGTGGTGCTTTGCACTACGCTGCTGCCCTCGTTTTTGTGGCGATTTTTGTGCTGATACAGGGGATTGTTCTCATTGTCGGCGCTATCGTCAGTACTATTCTGATGACGTTTATCGGAATCGGCACATGGCTGTTTGGACGCCTCAACAGCATCTTTTACCGTTGTCCACATTGTCATGAGCAAATGCGGATACCCGTCCACGTTTGCCCGACATGCTCCACCCCGCACACCCGCTTGTGGCCCAGCATCTACGGCGTGTTTAATCACCGGTGTCATGGCACACTATCGACAGGCGTTGTCTGTGGTGAACACCTACCGACGATTGGCATCTTTGGGCGAAACAAGCTCGTTCAACGCTGCCCCGCTTGCGATAATGTGCTTGAGGGCATTGGCACAGGAACGAACATCCATATCCCCATCGTCGGCGGTCCTGGCGTTGGTAAATCGCATTACATCGTCATGGCAACGAAAGACTTGATCGAGGATTACGCGCCCGCTCATCGTGTCACGGCGGAGCTGCCAGACGCGCAGCATCGAAGCAATTATGAATCGAGTGTTGCGCTGCTGCGTTCGGGAAAGCGGCTGCTAAAAACCTCAAATGCCGATGACAGCGCCTCAGCGTACAACGTGCAAATGAAGACCTCGCGGTTTCGCGTGCCAAAGTTGATGTACGTCTATGATGCAGCAGGTGAATACTACAAGACGGAAGATGACGCGATGAAGCAGGTGTATTTTAAATACACACATGGCATCCTGTTCATCGTTGACCCCTTTGCCATCTCACAAGTACGCGATGAATATGCGGATGAACTCAAGTCCACGAGTAATGAAATTGCCCCAAGTTCATTCACGTTGGATGATGTGTTCGATACGATGCTTACCGTCCTCGAACACAGTTTGCATGTGAAGGGCGGCAAGCGTGTTCGCCGTCCAATTGCGGTTGTCGTCACCAAGTCAGATGCATTTGACCTTGAAGATCACATTGGCGAGAAGGCAGCCCGCGAATTGATGGCGCGTAACCCGAATATTCACCACCTTGACGACGCAATCAATATGCTCGTGGAGCAGTTCCTAGAGGACAAGGGTGAAGGCAATTTCGTTCGGAAACTTCGCAGCACATTTTCTACCGTGCGCTTCTTCTCATGTTCGGCGGTTGGTGAAAAAGGGGTTGGTGAAGCCGAGTCCTTTGAAGGCGTGCGCGTCCTCACACCGCTTTTGTGGATACTTGGACAGATTAACATTTTGCCTGTCAACCGGGAACGCGCAAACGAAGTGGACTCTTATGATCGCTTCGCTGGCGAACGCAGCCACCCGAATAAGCTGGCTTACTGGCGTTACTACTTGTGGGAAAGCCTGAAGCCTATTGATCAGACCGAGGTCTCATAAAGTCCGCGAAGGGGATGCAATGTATCGAGAGGTTGATGACGGCGCGGATCGCAGCCAGCAAGACCGAGCGGCGGAACAAGCGCGTTTACGCGAGGTGATGCGTGAAGAGCGCGAAAATATTTCGGAAGGCGACAAGCCCGACGACTTGGAGACGATTGAGCATGTGGGCGAACCGGAGAAACTTGCGGAATACGGCACCTATCAAATGGATGAAGGCGAAAGCGGACGTTACGACTGTGCCGTCGTTACCCAGCAAAATGCTTTAGAAGCTCTAGGCGTAGAAACAACCACCGAAGAAATTCGCCAGCTTGGTGAAAATATGAACCCTCCTGCCTATGGACGGGGTGAAAACGCGCCCAATGGATTGAATGGCACAATCACCAGCGAGGTCGGCTACGCATTTGAGGAGAAAGGTGTGGGGCGCGAAACCTACACCTACTCCGAGCGTGATGGGAATGACATCATGGACGGCAGCGAACCCGTCAATCATTTGCGTAATGAACTATCGGAAGGTCATGCGGTGATCGCTGTTGTGGATTCCCCATCTTTTTATAATTATGAGGCGGAACAACCCATGAATCACGCTGTCTGGGTGACTGATGCTGCGTTCACCCCTGACGGCAAACTCGATCATATCCATGTCAACGATCCCGGAGTTCCCGATGGGCAAAACAAGGTCTACGATGGCGAAACCTTCATCAATGCATGGCGCGAGACTGATTATCGGACAGTTTCATCCGAAGTTAGCTTTCCGTTTTGGGATCAACAAGAGAAATGACGGTGAGCATGTCTACGAATGATGAAAATCTGGGTTACCGATGGTGGATTAAAGTTAGGAACGCGCCATCGGTAAGCAGTCAAATCCCGCTCGAAGCGGCGCTATCGTACCCGGTGTGCGCCCAAGGCGAATTGCGCTTCTTTCACTATGCCGTCAGTAACGGTCAAATTGTGCGTCCGTTCACGTACTTGCGGGCGACGTTGCCCGATATGGAAGTGGTCGAATTGATTATTGATCGTCATGGAAAATTATTTCCGGGCTTACCTGCTGAGCCGGGAGTTTACGGTGTCACCTTTGATCGGGAGCGGCGCATTGCTCTCTTGAATCTGATCCCATCGCTGGCACAGAAATATTTGCGCGAACCCGCAGGCGAAACAGGGCAGACCTTTTTACGGTTGTTCAACCAGAGTGTTCCTGAAACACTGAAACCCTTTTACGAGGCATTGAATCCGCGGTTTTTTCAGTGGTTGTCGAGCTAATTCATGAGCGCGTCGCAAATCATTTGCCCATATTGCAAAACGCCCAATGACATCAAACGTCTGCGCTGTTCAACGTGCAATCGTTCGCTTCGTTCGTCACCATCACCCACCACGACAAGCAGCCCGCCGCCGCTGCCGCCCCGCACAACAACAGCAACAGCACCATCCCCCGCGCCACCGCCCGTTTCCGCGCCTAAAAGCAGTCCAGTACCGCGATCATCGCCTCTGCCCACGCCCACCAGTTCGCACGCCCCCATACCAGCCCCTACAGCGCCGCTCGGAAGCACGCCGCCGCACCTAGAAGGCAACGTAGTTGATGTGTACAACACACGCATTAAGAAGTCCGCAGATTGGTCAGGAAGCGCTCTTAAGGGCTTGGTTGGGCTGATTATGCTGCCGTTTCGCCCCATGATGGTCTTGATGGCGGTAATTTTTGGTCAACGACAGGCGCCTGAATGGCAAGACGTCATCGTTTTGCGCGTCGAAGATGCTGGCGGTCGGCTCACTGAGGCACGCATCGAAGCGGATCTACATGGTGCAGGGGTGCGCTTGGGGGATCACGTGACGTTGTGGGGACAATATCGCGGCGGCGTATTGATCGTCCGACGCGGCTATAACCACAGTTCGGGTGCGGATATTCGGATGAGCGCCAGTGGAGGCGTCACTCAGGTTGCCCAAAGCTTCGCTATCCTCGTGATCATCGTGTTTTTGTTGATAATCTGTTCATTCATGTCATCGTTCAGGGTGTTCACACCGTTCTGAGGTCAAGCATGTTTTCAATCACGCCAGACGATGTTTCAGAAGAGCTAGAGAAATATGAGCGTACTCATCTGGACAGGCTTAGCCCCGCTCCGCTTGATGTGCGCTCTATGCTTGATGCACAATCCCCGTACCGGGTAAACGCGCTGGCGAAATTTTGGGAACGTGACGACGATCCAATGATTGATCGACGCCTCAAAACACTGATTGTTGGAAGCTGGTCACCAACATCGCGGTCAACACAGCTCACATGGTCGTTGATGGGAACTGCCAAGAATATCAATGTGTATGTGTCTCTGGGACATGCACAGCACACCCCCGCGCAGCTTTCTGGAATGTTCCCCAATATCGAGATTGCAGCATCCCCTACCGCAAAACTCGGAACGCTCTACCGTGATCATTTCCGCGAAATGGCATTAATTCGCGGGCTGCCCGGAAAACAGACAGACGAGTCTCCTCGCCTTGATCCACTTCTGCGTGCCATGCGTGGGCGAAATTGGGGGCTGGTAATTCAAGCCACGCCGCGTTTACGCGATGAACTCTACGCCGAGCGGCGGGCGCTGTTGGATCGCATGACCTATTTTGCATCGAACAGCCGCCGCAGCGTGCAAGAGACACAGCAAACAAGTGAGAAAAAGACCGAACTCAAGACGAGTGGTACAACGACGACCCTCACGGGCGATTTTATAAACTGGCAAATCCAGCACCTTGTGGAGATTTTGGAATATGAGCATCAGCGTCATGAAGAGGCGCTGACAACAGGCGCATGGTGGGTGACGATGGCAGCAGGCGCAGAAACCCGTGCCGATCTGGAACGACTGACCGGACTCGTCACAGCAACCTTTAGCGGCACTTCGGACACACGTTCCGAGCGTTTGACGAGTCACCTATGCATGAGTGCGGGCGAGTCGCCTGACGAGTTTCAAACCTATATGACCTCTGCCGAACTTGCTCTGCTGACACAGCTCCCGCTTGAAGAAACGCCAGGTTTCGCTTTGCGTGATTATGCGGCGTTCGACACTGAATTTACGCCTCCACCTGCTACAGATAGCATTGCGCTTGGGGCTATCCTGCAAGACGGTCACGAGACGAAACATGAATTTACGATTGCACTCAATGATCTCGCCAAACACGGTCTGATCGCGGGTGTCACGGGCAGCGGAAAATCAACCACATTGATGACGCTTTTGGAAAACGTACATCGGCGGGGTGTCCCCTTTTGCATCATTGAACCTGCCAAAACAGAGTATCGTGGTTGGCTAGAAACGGGCAGTCCGATCCCCGGCACACAAATTTATACGCTGGGCAACGAGAACGTCGCCCCTTTTCGACTCAACCCGTTCGAATTTCAAACAGGCGATTCCCCAGATTCGTCGTCTGTTCTCGAACATATTGATCACTTGAAAGCGGTCTTTAACGCGGCGTTTGTCCTGTATGCACCCATGCCTTACGTCCTTGACATGGCACTGCACGAGATTTACGGGGATTTAGGCTGGGATTTAGCGAGTGGACGCAATACTCGCTTACCTGTGGCACAGTGGGCAAATCGCCATTTATATCCCGTGTTTCCCACCCTGACTGATCTCTATCACAAAATTGACCCAGTGGTACTGCGACTCGGTTATGATCGTCGAGTGGAGCAGGATATTCGAGCAGGTTTAAAGACGCGCATCGGCGCGTTGCGACTCGGCGCGAAGGGTCAAATGCTGGATACCGCGCACAGCTTACCGATGAGTGCGCTGCTGGCTAACCCAACCATCTTAGAACTGGACAGCGTCGGCAGTGACGACGAGAAGGCATTTCTCATTGGTTTGATCCTTGTTCAGTTGTACGAATATCGCCGTTTGCAAGCACGCGAGGGAAAACTTCCAGCTGATTTGCAGCACCTGATGGTCGTCGAGGAAGCGCATCGACTGCTGCAAAATACGTCGACGCAAGTGAGCAACGAGTCTTCGAATATGCGGGCGACGGCTGTAGAAACGTTTGCGAACATCCTGTCAGAAATGCGGGCTTATGGTCAGGGCATACTGGTCGCAGAACAAATTCCGTCGAAACTCATACCAGATGTGATCAAGAACACGAATCTTAAGATCGTTCATCGGTTGGTCGCGCAGGATGATCGCGCTTCACTTGGCGCGACGATGAATCTCACGGATGCACAATTGCGCTTGGTGACAACGCTCCCGCGCGGTGATGCTGTCATCTACGCGGAAGGGGCTGATCATCCGTATCTGACGCGCATTTTCAAAAGCGCATTCACGGGAAAAGGATTGCGCGTGAAAAATGCGGATGTCGCCCGTCACAGCACGCGATATATTGCCTTGCAGAGTGCATTCAGCTTTCCTGATTGGATCAGCTATGGATTGCGGGCAACACCGCATGGCGCACCCTTTGCTTTGCCTTATCAAATTGCCCGTGATTTTCTCGAAGGAGAGGGTTCGGGCTTATTTAACCGGGTGCTGATCCGTGTCATCTTTCAGCGCAACCAACTGCTGCCCGCGCTCGATACACTTCAACAGGTGGTTAAAGCTCATTTTGCCAAACAGCCGTCGGATCAGTTGATGTCC
>JBBQRJ010000224.1:0-7620 GCA_038214955.1 Aggregatilineales bacterium
GTTCAAACGCCAGTTGACGCAGCAAGAACGAGTCTGCACTAGCACGCGCAGACTCGATCCAATCCTCGCGTCCAAGTGCCATCCCCGCTTCGACCAATGCATGAGGCATATGAGCGCCCCAGTTATGCCAGAAACCCGGCGAGTTAGCGCGGGTAGGGTGGACTCCCCACGGGTAAAGCGTGTCGTCACCCAACCGATACATCGAAACGCCGTCGGCAATCTTGGTGATAATATCTGCCGTCGTTTCGTTGGGGCGGGCGCGATAGTAGGCGGACATCCCTAACAATCCCACGCTGGCGACGGTGGATTCGCCGCCGGGAAGCCACGCCGGAACGCTGAACCCATGTACATCGATCATTTCGCCGTAGTTGCCGAGCGTCGCGCCAAGCGCGGACTCGGTACGCTGGTAGGCTTCGGCAAGCACGTCAGCATACGCCGAATCGACGGGATCAAAGACGCGAACGCCTTCCCCAAGCGACCATAAGGCACGCATCGCCCACCAACCGAGACTCTTAAAGCTCGTGCCGCCCGTGAGATTAATCGTCCCTTCACGGTCAAACACGAAATTGTAAAATTCGCCGTCTTCGGCTTGCATGTAAAGGACAAAATCGAGGCAGCGACGCGCCCAATCGAGCAGGGCTTGATCGCCTGTGCGCTCGTATTCCCACAGGTAGACAATCGCAGCGCGGGCGACATCATCAACCGCGCTGATCCCCTCATCGGCGTCGTCTACCCATTCGTATTCGGGATACTCCGAATAAATGTGGACAATCGCCATGTCTTGATCATCAATCATGACGGGTTCGGTCAGGTATTGCAGGTGGTCAAGGTTGACTAGATCACTCTCTTGCGCTGTGACCGCGCTAGAAAACGTCAAGACGATCATCACGCAGAATATGAATCGCCGCATCAGTTTAGCCTTTCACCGCGCCCACATTGATCCCCTCAAGGAATTGTTTCTGCGCGAGAAAATAGATGATCAGGATAGGGAGTGCCATCATCGTTGCCATCGCCATCATGTAATGCCACTGAGGGGCTTCTTTACTCAGCGATTGATCGAAGAAGCGCAGGGCAACTGCCAGCGGAAACTTTTCCGGTGTACTGAGGTAGAGCAAAGGTCCCTGGAAGTTGTTCCAGTTGGCTTGAAACGCCAGCACACCAATCGCCAGCAAAATCGGCTTGATGAGCGGGATCATGATATACACGTAGATTTGGATGACGTTCGCGCCGTCCATGATCGCCGCTTCTTCAATTTCACGCGGAATCGATAAGAAGAATTGGCGCAGCAGAAACACATACAAGGGACCCCATGCAAACAGCGAGGGCCATGTCAGCGGGTCATAGGTGTCAAGCAAACCAAGCTGTCGCCAGACCAGAAAGCCGGGAACGCGGGTGACAATACCGGGGATCATGACCGTTGCCAGCATCAAGGCGAACAGCAAATTGCGCCCACGAAAGTTGAATCGGGAAAAACCATAGGCGACAATCGACGCGCTGAGGATTTCCCCGAACATTGCCAGAAGGGTAATAAACAGGGTGTTCCCAAGAATGCGCCAGAACGTCATGTTGGGGTTAATGGATTGCAGTTGTTCCCACACACGCACGTAATTCATGGGGACTGCCGGATTAGGAATGAGTTGAATTTGCCGCGTGAACAATTGGTCTTCTGTTTTGAGCGATGTAGAGATCATCCAGAGGAACGGGATCAACACAATGGCTGCACCGAGCAGCAGCAGGGCGTAAATAATAATCCGGCGAATCTGGAATCGCCGCTGTGATGGCTGCGGCTGTTCGATCAAACTATCGCGCTGACGGGCAGTTGCAGTCGTCATGTTAATTTGCGTCCTTTGCGCCTTGATAGAACACCCACGCGGAAGAAGACCGGAAAACCAGCGCCGTTAGCGCAAGGATGAGCAGCAGCATGATCCATGCCATCGCGCTTGCCATGCCCATGTTGCGGAAATTGAACGCCTCTTGATAGATCAACCAGTTCAGGAAGGTTCCTACGCTGTCGGGTATGTCGATGAAGGCGGCAGCTTCAAACACTTGCAATGCCGCAATGGTGGAAGTGACGAGGTTGTAGAACAACGACGGACTCAACATGGGCAGCGTTACATTGCGGAACTTCGCCCATTCGTCCGCGCCGTCAATATCGGCGGCTTCATATAACTCTTGCGGGATGCCCTTAAGACCCGCCAGCAAAATCACGGAATTAGCGCCGAACACCCCCCACAAGCTGAACACGACGAATACTATCAGCACGAGATCGGGGTTGGTCAACCAACTCGGTGCGGCAATGCCAGCGGCACGATAAAACGGCGCAAATAAGCCGTTGAGCAAGCCGCTGCCGGAAAATATCCAGCGCCAGAGGAGAATAGTGGCTATCGAAGGCAAAATGGCAGGCATGTAATACAAGACGCGCCAAAACCCCAACAGTCTAACCTTCTGGTTGAGCAGGAGCGCCACTCCCAACGATGCGACGATCCCTAATGGGACGGTGAGAACGGCGTAAAGGAGCGTGAGGCGTAGAGAACGCCAGAATTCTTCCATGCGTGCGCCAATGACAAAGCCACCATCACCGAGAGTCACGCGCTGAACTTCATCGTAACGCGGGGGGAGCGCGTCGGAACTGCGCTGTGCCGCCGATTCGAGCGGCGCAATTTGCAAGTCGAAAATTTCACTAAAGTTATCAAAGCCCACCCATTCGGGTGCGCGAAAAAGATTGTATTCGGTGAAGGATAAGTAGAGGGATGAGCCAATGGTGAACACGTTGAAAATCAGAAAGCCGATCAACCACGGCATGATCAAGGTGCGCCCGGTAGCAGCTTCTTGCTTCACACCCAAAAATCGCTGTACCCGGTAAGCGATTAACATGATGACGGCGATACCCACCATCACAGCGACGTAACGTGCAAGGGTGGGGAGATACGTTCCTAGCACTCCAAGGTTCATGATGGGAAATCCTCGTGTAATCGTCTATCAGGGGGAATTGGGGGCAAGTTGAGACTTGCCCCCGGTAGCTAAAACTAGTCGCTCAACGTTTCTTCAAGATCAACGCGGACTTCGGCGGCAAGTTCTGCCACGCTCAGATCAGTTTCGTTATTGAGCAGGGGTCCCCAGAATTCTGACCAGAAGGTTGCATCCCAACGGCTGTAGTTGCCGAAAATGGGTAGCGCACGCATATCACCAGCGGCAGCAATGATCGCTTCGGCGTTCGGTTCTTTGCGCGGTTCAGACTCGACCAGATGTTCAACCGTCGCCTGTGAAATGCGCGGGGAGACAATCTTCCAGCCCTGAATCGCTTCGGTGATTTGAACCAACGCATCGCACGCTTCTTCGGGGTTGGCGGTATTGCCATTCACGACTGTGCTGGCGTTCCATGCAAACGTCGTAATGTCGCCTGTGGTGGGGTTCGCTGGAACGTGGATCACGCCAACATCCATACCGTCCACGCGGTCAAGGTCATCTGCTGCACCGCCCATGAACATGGCGATGCTGCCCGCCTTGAACATTTCACCAAAGCCTTGTTCAGAGATCACTTCGCGGCTGGGTGACAGTTCGGGGTTGTAGGCAGTGCTGAGGTAAAACTCGAAGCCTTCGACAAATTCCGGGCTGTCGATGGGGGAGGTCGTGAAATCAGCAGAGATCGCTTCGCCACCCGCTTGCCACACGAAGATGAACGGCGGCGGCCAACCATTATTGGTGAAACCCCATTGATCAATTTCTCCGTCCGCGTCGGTATCCTGCGTCAGTTCCATACCCATTGCCATGAAGTCGTCCCATGTCCAGCCAGCTTCGGGGTAGGCTACGTCTGCCGCGTCAAAGATTGCCCGATTGTAGTATAGGACGACAGGTTGAGCGATCCACGGCAAGCCGTAAACATCGCCTTCGTATTCATTGACAGCCAGAATGCCGGGATAGTAGTCGTTCACATCGCCAGCCGTCTCAGGCTCGGAATCTGCGAGGCATTCGGTCAGCGGCATCAGCACGCCTTCCGACTTGATCGCCATCTGGTTTTGATCGAGCCAGTACAGGTCTGCACCTGTGCCGCCCGCCAGTTGGGTTTGAACGGTGGGGAAATAGTCGCCGGGAATGGGCTGGTGAACGATTTGATAACCGGTCACTTCGGCGTTGATTTCATCGATCAAAACTTGCAGTTCAGCGGCTTCATCGACGCCCGCCCATGTCGAAATGGTGATGGTGACGGGTTCTTGCGCTCCCGCCGAAATAGTGACGGTCAAGAGGATCGCCACCAAGAACAAAAACAGTACACGTTTCATGGATACACCTTTCATAAACAATCTTCGCTAACAACACTCTGGTCATGGAGTTTCTGACAAATTTGAACGTTGTCACCTCCTTGGATATGCGGCGGTGGAAGCACGTTCCACCAAGCGGACAGGGACGGTAATCTCAGAAGGGAGTAAATCTGGTTCGCTCAGGACTGTCATCAACCGGAGCGCAACCTCCTTGCCCATCTGTTGTTTCGGAATGTGAACGGTAGTCAACGGGGGATCGTTTAACGCCGCCCACGGAATATCATCAAAACCCACGACGGAGAGATCATCGGGGACACGTTTGCCCTCACGTTTCGCCGCTCGAATTGCGCCGATTGCCATTGAATCGTTGATGGCGCAGATTGCTGTCAATTCGGGGTGGTGTTTCATCAGCGTTGTAAAGGCTTGCTCACCTGACGTAATTGTCGTGTAGTCACCATGATGCACGTACAGCGTATGCCCCACTTCGATCATGGCAAGGTTGTAGCCATTGACGCGGCGGCGAGAACTTGCCCACGTCGCGGGTCCCGCAATTGCGCCGATGCGCGTATGCCCAAGTGCCAATAGGTGACGCAGCGCAGCATAGGCTCCATCTTCATCATCACTGTTGACACAATTGATTGGTGTGAAGCTCAAACGGTTGTCAACCAACAGTACCGGAATGCCCGACTGCATCATTGCCATGATGAAGTCCGACGGAATGTCAGGTCCCGCGAGGATCATGGCGTCGATGCGTTTCTCACGAACGAAACGAAATTCGCTCGGTTTCGAGACAATAGCATCAGTGAGGGTCGCTATTGTGACCTGATAGTTGGTGCGGGAAGCGATTTGCTCGACCCCATGCAAGATTTCCGCATAAAACGGATCACTTTGCGCGGGAATCCCCGGTTTTTCCCGGATGAAGAAGCCAACGTTATACGTTTGAGATTTAGCGAGTCCGCGTGCAAGTAAGCTGGGCGTGTAGTTGAGTTCTTGCGCTCGAAGAAGGATGCGTTCACGTAAGTCGTCGCCAACGCCGGGACGGTCATTGAGAGCGCGGGAGACCGTTGCCCCAGAGACGCCAAGTTCTTTAGCTATCTGATTAATGATTCCCGACATAAGTGCTTGCTTCTCAATAACGTTCTATTTTGCGTAACCGCTTACGTATAATTTATAGTACAATTAACATTACTTGTCAACAGATGACAACAGGGCTGTCTCATGATCAACGTTATGTTTGGACAAAATAACCAATTCAATGCTCAAATTACGCAAGACGCTGGCGAAGGATTAGGTTTTATTGCATTAAAGCGTGAAGAAGATGCGACTAGGCAACCGATCAGCGTTCCGGTTCATGGGCTGACTCCTCAATCGGCTGATCATGGGCGATTGCATGGGGCGGGGGAGGGTTATTCGTGGCAGTCTACGCTCCGCGCTCAAGCGAGTGGCGTATGGGTCGAAACGATTCTCAACGTCACAAAACCCATTCGCATCAACCCATCCATGATTTTGTGGCTTGGCGCATTAGATAACTACGATGATCGGCAAGCGCATACGTGGCGTCAAACAGTTTTACGTGCGCCAACGACCAATCAAGCGGGTTTAGGCGGCAACGATTTGCCCGCGTGCTACCTCTATGACCATGAACAAGGCTTGGCGACGATTTGTTATTTCCCGCCAGAGTCGTTCGCATGGTCGCCTCATCGCTTCTATGAATTCACAATGCGCGAAGTGGTTCAGTACCGCCCGACGCCCCGCTATGGAATCGGGTTGATCCCCGCCACGCCAGAAACTCTGTTCGAGTTTGGCGAAGGCGAACATCATTTACGCTGGTGGTTTACTCAAATGCCCGTTGATGACGCGCCGTCGGCATGGGACGCGCAGACGGCGTTGATCAACGCCGTGACGCCGCTGCTCGATCCCGTCCCGTCGCTTTACCCCGATGCGCTGGGTTGGGATGTCATGGCGGGGCATACCTTGACTGATCTCTCGGATGAGTCGTGCTGGGTGACGGTTGCTGGCGCGACAGGACTGCGGGCTTACGTCAAAGGGAGTTCGCTGGCGGGGCGTGATCATGATCGCAGTTTCGAGCTGATGACTCAGCTTGATGTGCTGCTGCCGCTGCTTCACTGGCGTAACGCAGCGGGGAACACCAACGCCGACAGCACAATTGATCGGCTGATTGCAGCCGTTCACGCTTACCTCAAGCCGGGAATTTCAAACTATTTCCCGAATCACTACCCCTATAAATCAGATAGTACGTTCATGGATACATGGTATTTCCTCGAAAATGTGCTGATTAAACTTCCGTGGGTCGCGTTTCTAACGGGGGATGAAGTGTTGAAAGCCGCCTTCTTTGACTCCCTCGAAGGGGCGCGAACCCTTGCACATCAGTCTAATTACCTGTTCCCGCTGTTTGCGGAGGCGTCCGATTGGAAGATGCGTCACAGTTTGCTGAATGTGGGTGTTGGCGGGTTGTACGCGGCAGGCTGTGTGATCGCACATCAGTTGAGCGGCGATGCGAGTCACATCACCGAAGCGGAAAACGCGCTCCGCACGATGCATCAACTCCCGCCGCACATGCTCACTCACGAACCGCAGCAGTTGACCTATGCTGCCGCCGCTGCCAGTTATCTGGCAAAACAGGATGGCACGAACGAGTATTGGCATCTTGTCTCCCGCGATCTGGTCAATTTGTCGCTGCGAATGGGCTATTGGGGCAAAGACGCGGCGGTTACTTTCTACGATCCGCGTGGCATGATTCAGGCGTGCGCCTCGCTGAGTTATCCCGCTTACAAAGAGAACGTCGAGACGATCTACGGATGGTCAGAACTACTAGGGGAAGATCGCGGCGTGCTGCCTCGAAATCTCATGGCGGCATTCGCAAATTTGCAGCGATGCCATAATTACGCTTTCTTCGATCATTGGCTGCCCGCTGAATACCGTCAAGGTGCTTGCCCGTATATCCCCTATGAAGACTTAGCGACAGCGGAATTTACGCATACCGCGACGTTTGGTAAGGAATTGTATGGGGCGGGGGAAGTCTTTTGGAGCGCACTCCTGTTTGATACGTTCGGTCATGTTGATGCGCCCGATGTGCTGTGTTTGTCGCTGGATGTGCCGTGCCTTGAGCTGCGCTCGATTTCTCCAGACGGAAATCGTCGTTTCCTACTGTACAATCCTCGAACGGTGGCATGTGAAGTCCAGCTAACGACCACCCATCAAACAAAAACTGTGACTATTCCCGCGCAAACTGCCATTTTGGAGAGCCTTTAATGTTCACTCGACATGCGAATAACCCATTGATCACGCCCGCACAGGTTCAACCCTCACGCCCCGACTTTGAGGTGATCGGCACGTTTAA
>JBBQRJ010000225.1:0-7584 GCA_038214955.1 Aggregatilineales bacterium
GTGTTCGGCAACTTCTTTCGGGTCTGCCAGCAGTTCGACTTCCATACGCTTGTCTTCGGCTTCATCTTTCCCGCGTGGACGCGACCCCGCAATCGGGCGCGTGGTGGCGATTCCATCCTCAAGCCGCACCATCATTTCCGGTGATGCGCCGACGAGCGTAAAATCGTCGCTGAACTTGAGGAAGAACATATACGGTGATGGATTGGTCGCCCGTAACGCACGGTAGATCGAGAGCGGTGACGCCGTTGTTTTCCGGCTGAGTCGCTGGCTCAAGACGATCTGGAACGCATCACCCGCCACGATGTACTCTTTCGCCTTGCGAACGCCTTCTTCGTATTCATCGCGGGTTACAGTCGATTGCATTTCGGCGTTAGTAGGAGCAGGGTTTTCCTGTGGGACGATCAACGGTTGGCGCAGCGCCGCCGTGATCTCGTCAATGCGGCGCACAGCGTCATCATAAGCAGCGTCAATATCGCCCGTATTATGCGCGTTCGACAGGACAATCAGTTGATGCTTGGCATGGTCAAAAATGACCAGCGTGTCGATCAGCATGAAGGCGAGGTCAGGCACATCGAGGTCACGCGATGCCGTTTCGGGCAACCGCTCGAAGTAGCGCACGATGTCATAGGCGAGGCAGCCCACCGCCCCGCCGATGAAACGCGGCAGTCCTTCCAAGCGTACAGGCGTCACACGGGTGAACTCGGTTTCGACCACATGCAGCGGGTCTTCGCCTTCAGCCAGCGGGCGAGTCGTCGTTTCGCCGTGATACGTCCGTGTGATCATGCCGTCTTTCACGGTGATCACGCCTTTGGGGTTGACGCCCAAAAACGAGTAGCGCCCTACCTGTTCGCCACCTTCGACGCTTTCAAGCAGAAACGAGACTTGTCCTAGTTGAGCAAGTTTGAGATATACGGAAACGGGGGTTTCAAGGTCTGCCAGCATCGTCTTGTAGACAGGCACGAGATCGCCCTGTTGAAACAGGGTGTGAATCATGTCGCGGCTTGGCAGAATGTTGGTGTAAACATGCGAATACGTCAAGGTCATGGTTGGTGTGTCTCCCACTCATTAGCCCGCGTTCCATTTTTGTGAATGGACTTGAGGCAAATAAAAATCCCTTCCCGCGTCAAGGACGAGAAGGGATTCCCGTGGTGCCACCTTGTTTGTCTTGACTGTATGAACAGCAAAGACCACTCTCAAGAGTACGGGCATTTATTTCAGCCGAAGCTGATACCGATACTCCGCGCCTTGATAACGGGTGCGCCCTCCCGATGACAGTTACTTAGGTTTTGAGTTACTTCACCTGTTCGCCGTCACAACTCCCCAGTCCATTCGACATCTGCGCTTGTGCCGCATTCTCAGCAGCTAGCGACTCTCTGGAACATCGCTTTGATGTGTACTCGTCTGGATCAACGTTTTTGAAATGATATGTGATTGCGAAAAAGCATAACGACAAACCAAAACCGTGTCAAGCAATTCACCACAGGCAAATTTCGTAGGGACGCGATACATCGCGCCCGATTGTCTCCCCCTCTCGCTTTTCGGAGAGGGGGCTGGGGGGTGAGGCGTCACGGATTCGTCGTCACCACCTCTAAGCGTACTTCCCCCACCGCCGCCTTCCCGAAAACCAGATCATTCCGGCTTCGCGTTCTGCCCGCCCTGCTTGACCACTTCCTCGATCAGCGTCTTCAGCGTGGGCAAATCCACATCGGACAGGCGCTTGATGTAAAGACAACCCTTCCCGGTCGTGTGTTTGCCCAGCTTCAAGAGGAGGTCGTCCCGCTCTTCGAGACCCGCTATCCCGTAAAGGGTCAGGTTTGCCTTGCGCGGCGAGAACCCGGTGACCATCCAGTCGCCCTCGCGCCCGCTCTTGCCCTGGTAACGATAACTCCCGAACCCGACGATGCTGCTGCCCCACATCTTCGGTTCGCTTCCCGACACTTGTTTCATGATCTCCAGTATCGTAAAGCTGTCTTTGCGCTTCTGCTCATCTTCAACAGCGTTCAAAAATTGTTCAACATCTTGATCGTTGGCGGTGGTTTTATTGTCTGCCATCATTCTCTCCAGCCATAAAAAGGCGTTGTAGGCATTTGCAAGACGCCCAATAACGCACCTGATTTTAGTTTAGGATACCACAAATTTGTTCTAATTTTTCCATTCTCAGAGACCATTTGAAAAGCGTCTCTGTATTCCCAAGCTGTTTGTTTTTGCTTGCTCCCCTCTCCCAAAAGCAGGAGAGGGGACGGGGGTGAGGCTATCTTTTACGGATTTGTCTCCCCCTCTCGCTTTTCGGAGAGGGGGCTGGGGGGTGAGGCTATCTTTCACGGATTCGTCGCTACCACCTCTAGCCGCACTTCCCCCACCGCTGACTCGCCCGCGTTGAGTGTGAACACGCCCGACTCCCCGATTCCCCGCGCCAGCAAATTAAACCCATCGTTGACATTGGTCATCGGCTCAACTGCGAAAAACGGCTTGCCTTTGGGCGCGTACAGGAGTATATGCCGATAAATCGGGTCAGCTTTCATGAGCAACCCGACTTTCCACGCGGGAAAGTGGATGAATGCCGGCGCATCAGCGACTCGACCCGTCAGCACATCGTTGATCTCGTCCTCACCAAGCGGGCGCGGCTGCCGAAAGTCAAGCCGATTGGTGAGCGCAATCGGTGGCGAAGCGGCAAAATTCTCCACAAGGTCAAACTGACTTTCGCACGGGATCAAGACTTCGGGCGATTGTTCCGGCGGGCGCACAAAATAAGGGTGATAGCCAAATCCCCCCGGCATGGGTTCGCTGTCCTCATTCTTGAGCGTCAGCCGCCACACAAAATCACGCCCTTCGAGCGCGTATTCCGCCCGCGCCGAAAACTTAAACGGGAAATTCACGTTTTCATGATCCGCCGAATTGAATGTCAAATACACATGCTGCTGACTCTGTGTTTCGACCTTCCATGCGCGTCTGCGAACATCACCATGCCGCGCCGCGCCGTCGTCGGGTTCAACCTGTAAGCGATATTCCCGCTCTTTGAAGCGCAGCACGCCGCCTCTAATCCGGTTGCACCACGGCAGCATAATAAAACTAGCCGCATGGGTCACATTTGCATAATCTTTGACGGCGGTGGGGCGCATCACATCGACCCACGCATCCCCTACTCGTACTCGCCCATAGGCAGTAGACGCGCCTGTTTCCGGCAAAATACCAACCTGCCAGAATTCATTTTCAAGTACTGCGATAGTCATGGAGTCATCCCCCTTTTATCACCCGGTAAACATGCAATCCCTACTAACGTAACGTGAATTTCGCATCGTTGGTTATCTGTCACGTCCAACCTTTCTCGCATATAAGTAAAGAATGCTTTTGCTTGCTCCCCCTCTCGCTTTTCGGAGAGGGGGTTGGGGGGTGAGACTTCTTTTACGTACATTCTTGATAAACAAATAGCATAACCCATTTCCGTTCGCTTTTGCTGTTTTCGCTCATAGAGTATAATTAATGTTGAACAGAGGTTCTAACAGGCGGGGACAAATGGCGCTGACAAACCGTGAAATCGCAGATATGTTCGACACAATTGCCGACATGCTGCAAATCAAGGGCGAGATCATTCACCGCGTTATGGCATACCGGAACGTCGCTGGCGCAGTCCGTGAGCTGCCGCGTGACTTGCGTGCAATCGCCGCCGAAGGGGGTTTAGAAGATATCCCGTTCGTGGGCAAAATCATCGGGGAAAAAATCACCGAGATTCTAGAAACGGGTCAGCTTGGGTTTTACAACAAACTGGCGGAAGAAGTTCCTATCGGCGTTATTGATATTCTCCATGTCAATGGGGTAGGACCCAAAAAGGCGAAACAGTTCTGGGAAGCCGGGATCACCACGCTCGAAGCCCTAGAATCCGCCGCCCGCGAAGGCAAAATCCGCGATATGGCGGGCATGGGCGCGAAGTCAGAAGCGAAAATCCTTGAGGGGATCGAATCACTTAAGCGCCGCGCCGCCAATACACGACTCCGCATTGGTGACGCCTTGCCCACCGCCGAGTCGATCCTCATCCGCTTGATGGCGCTGCCGGGTGTGCTGAAAGGTGAAGCCGCCGGAAGCATTCGTCGCGGCAAGCCCACCATTGGCGATGTTGACCTGCTGGTTGCCAGCCACGACTCTAAGCCCATCATGGATGCATTCGTCACCTTGCCCGAAGTCGCCCGCGTCTTAGGGAACGGCGATAAGAAAAGCTCGATTGAGACGCACGCTGGTTTACAGGTCGATTTACGAGTCATTGCACCCGAACGATGGGGAACAGCCCTGCAATATTTCAGCGGTTCACAGGCGCACAACATCCACACACGGGAATTGGCGCTGGAACAGGGTTATACGCTCAACGAACACGCGCTGACTCCGCTGAATGGTGATGAGCCGCTGCTGTTCGATACCGAAGAAGCACTGTATGAATTTCTTGGCTTGCAGTGGATTCCGCCAGAAATCCGCGAGGATTGGGGCGAAGTCGAAGCGGCACAAGCGCGAAAAATTCCCTCGCTGATCACGATTGACGACATTCGCGCCGATCTGCACATGCATACGACATGGAGCGACGGCAAACTCTCCGTGCGCGAAATGGCGGATCAAGCACAGTCACGCGGGCGCGAATACATCGTCATCACCGACCATTCGCGCAGCGCCACCATCGCGGGCGGCATGACGATTGAGCGTTTGCTGGCACAGCGCGAAGAAGTGCGCCAAGTTGATCAGGAAATGCGTTCTTTGCGTTCTTTGCACTCTTTGCACTCGTTGAGTTCATTTCGCGTGTTTCAGGGTGTCGAAATGGAGATCAAAGCCGATGGCGAACTCGATTACCCCGACGATGTGCTGATGGAGTTGGATTTCGTGATCGCCTCGCTGCATGTGGGATTACGCCAGCCCCGCGAACAGGTCACAGCGCGTCTGCTCAACGCCATCCGCAACCCCCATGTTGACCTGATCGGGCATCCACGCGGGCAGTTGATCAACGAGCGCGACCCCGCCGATCTCGATATGGACGCCGTGTTTGAAGCTGCCCGTCAAAGTGGGATAGCGTTGGAAATCAATGCCAACCCGCACCGACTCGATCTCGAAGCCGCGCACGCACGCCGCGCCGCCGAACTCGGCATTTTGATCGCCATTAACACCGACGCGCACAACGCCGCCGATATGGACAATTTGCGCTATGGCATACTCACCGGACGCCGCGCATGGCTCACCGCGCCGCAGGTGATCAATACGTGGTCACTCGATAAATTTGAAAGTTGGGTCACAAAAAGGGGCAAACCATGACCAGCAATTTCAGCGTCAGTCTGCGTGTCTCCCCCTCTCTCTTTTCGGAGAGGGGGTTGGGGGGTGAGGTGAGAGGGAAATCAAAATCATGACCCATGTACAAATGCCGGATAAACGCAAAAAGCGGGCTGAACGCCGCAACAGTGGGTTATTTTTGCCCGCGTGGTCTGTTGGCGTGATGCTGCTCATCGTGATCGCCATTGTCGTCGCGCTGGTGACGCTGTTGATGACATTAGGTGGCGGCAACGCCCCCGCTGGTGATCCCCGTGTGGTGATTATCACCGCTGTACCCACCGAAACGCCCTTAGCGCCGCTCACGGGTTCAACGCAGAATCCCACCATAATCCCACAGGGCGACGGTACGAGCATCCCCGTGCCAGAATTCGCGCTTGAAGGACCCACCCTGCCGCCGATCATCTTCTCGCCCACCCCTTTGACCATTGCCATTGGTGTGACGGTGCGAATCGACGCGGAAGGCTTGAACATTCGTGAAGCCGCTGGACTCGATCAAACGGTGCTGTTTCAAGCAGATCAAGGCGATCTGTTCACGGTGATCGGCGGTTCGACACGCGCCAGCGATATTACGTGGTGGCAAATTCAAGACCCCAACGACCCGACTCGTTCCGGGTGGGCTGCCGCCGATTATTTGCTTGCACAGCCTTAGGGCGTATTTGAAACAATCCCCTTCGCCGCTTATGCAAGCAATTCCTTTGCTCCCCTCCCTGAATTCGGGGAGGGGCTGGGCGTGGGGTAATAGCCGTAGGAGAAAACCATAACCATGTCGGTTGATGTTGAACAACGACAACGCGCCAACGAACTGCGCGAACTCGTGAACTATCATAGCTACCGCTACTACGTACTAAGCGAGTCGGTGATCAGCGACGGCGAATTTGACCGCCTATTCAATGAGTTGATCGCGCTAGAAAAGGCACACCCCGAACTCGTCACGCCCGACTCCCCGACTCAGCGGTCAGGCAGCGACGTATCCGAAGATTTCCCGAAATCCCGCCATCCCGCGCCAATCCTCAGCTTATCCAACGCCTACAACGAAGCCGATATACGGGCATGGGAAGAACGGACGCTAAAACTGCTTCCCACAGGTACAACGCTAGACTACACGGTTGAACCCAAGCTAGACGGACTCACCGTTGTGCTGACCTACGAGCGTGGGATATTGACGCTGGCGGCGACTCGCGGCAACGGCGAAATTGGCGACGTAGTGACGCCCAACATCAAAACGATTCGCACTATCCCACTGAGGATTCCCGCCCACACCCATGCGGACGGCAAATCCGCGCCGGAACGCCTTGTCGTGCGCGGCGAAGTGATGTTCCTCAAACGTGATTTTGAGGCGCTCAACGAACGGCAAGCCGCCGCCGGGCTGCCCGTGTTCATCAATGCGCGGAATGCTGCATCGGGGGCGCTCAAGCAAAAAGACTCGCGCATCACCGCATCGCGCCCGCTGACCATGTTCGTCTATCAAATTGTGGACTCTGTGGGAATCACGCTGGATAAACAGTGGGATATGCTGGATTACTTGCGGGATATGGGATTCCAGACCCCGCCGGATGCCGCACTTTATCCAACGTTATCCGATGTTATCCAGCAGATACCCGCATGGGAATCCCGCAGAAACACACTTAACTTTGAAATTGACGGTATTGTCATCAAAGTGAACGATTTACGCATCGCCCGCGAACTCGGCATTGTGGGAAAAGACCCGCGTGGCGCAACCGCTTACAAGTTCGCCGCGCAAGAAGGCACGACCAAATTGCTGCGCCATGTGATCTCGATTGGGCGCACGGGGCGCGTGATTCCCAATGCCGCGCTTGAACCTGTGTTCATCGGCGGCACGACCATCAGTAATGCCACATTGCACAACTATGACATCGTGAAAGCGTTGGATATTCGCATCGGGGACACCGTTGTCGTCAAGCGCATGGGCGATGTCATCCCCAACGTGACCGCGCCTGTGGTCGCCTTGCGTGACGGCACAGAACAGGTGATCGACCCGCCGACTCACTGCCCGTTTTGCGAGACACCGATCATCCGTCCTGAAGGCAGCGTCGATTTCTACTGCCCGAATGTGCATTGTCCCGAACGGGTACAGCGTCAGGTTGAGTTTTTCGTTTCACGCGGGGCGCTGGATATTGATGGCATGGGGTCGCAAACCGTCAAAACCTTGATCGAAAAGCAGCTCATTCAGGATGAAGCCGATATTTTCAGCCTCAAGCCCGAACCCCTGCTGGAACTCGAAGGCTTTGGCGATAAGAAAGTCCAAAAGCTCATGGCGTCAAT
>JBBQRJ010000226.1:0-7567 GCA_038214955.1 Aggregatilineales bacterium
GCTCAACTGAAACAGACTTGCGCCGCCGAGCGCCCCGTTGACACGATACAGATCACGATCTGGCACAATATCGAGGTGTGCCAGCAAACGCTTTAGAGATCGCTTATTCACATCATCGGGGATGGCAAGGCGCACAATCGAACCAAAGCGCCGTTCTTTGATGCTTTCCTCAACAATGTCGCTGATGTCGATGCTGCCGTTGTGATCCTCACGCTCGTTCTCGAAATCAATATCGGCGTTGCGCGTCACGCGGAACGGGATAAATTCCACAACTTTCATGCCGGGGAATAGCAGATCGAGGTTTTCCGCGATCAGGTCTTCCACCCAGACGAGATTATCTTCAGGCAGTTGTTTGTCATGATACTTCGCCGTCACCTCATTCACATTGATCAGGCGGGGCATGGTGTCGGGGATTTTCACGCGCACAAATTCTTCTTGATCGTCACCGTCGCCCTTGCGCTCCAGACAGATTGCAAGGTTCATGCTGAGGTTAGAGATAAAAGGGAACGGGCGTGCGTGATCCACCGCCAGCGGAGTCAATACGGGGAACACTTCCTCAAAGAAGTATTCGCGCAGCGCGTGACGCCAAGGTTTGGGGAGGTCATGCACCGTCCCGACGACCACAGCGTGATCGCGCAGACGCCCCAACAGGTCGCGCATCAACTCGCGCTGACGGTTCATCAGGTCAAGCGTGCGCTGACGTACTTCCGCGATCAACACGGGATACGGGATTCCATCCGGGCGGTTAGAAGGGGCGTTAAGCTCAAGTTTCTTATGGATCGCCGCCACGCGCACCATGAAAAACTCGTCGGTGTTACTGCTGACAATCGCCAAAAACTTGATACGCTCTAATAATGGCAGCGACTCATCTTCTGCTTGCGCGAGAACACGGGTGTTGAAATCGATCCAACTGAGTTCTCGATTGATATAATTCGTCGGGTTGAGTTCTGGCGCATTGTCCAGATTAATATCAAACTGCATTGTAAAGCCTTAGCTGCTTAGATTGTCCTACATCTTATCCAGTTGTCCGCCGCCTGTAAAGCGATTTGGCGCTAAACTTAACATGAGGGGATAGTTCTTCTGAACCATACGCCGTTTGTAGAGGATCAAAAATCCCCATACCGCCTTAGAATAGGGATTGTTCGTTTGTTCAACAATGTAACGTCAGGGTAATCAATCATATGAGACTGCCAAGAATCCGTGTCAGAACCATCGCTGCATTGTTGATCGGGATGGCTGTTGTCGCCGCCGTTTTTGTGGCGGTTCGCTTGGTGACTTCCCGCGAAACCACGAGCGGCAATCCCAACGCCCCGCTGATCCTCATCACCAAGTTTGAAACCCCCGATGGTCGCGGCGATTTTCCCGTTGCCGATAATTGGCGGACGGGTTTAAACGCCGCTATTTCGAGCCTGAACCTGTTGAATGTGCGCGTGCAGACTTCCGACAGCATCCTCAACAGCACGGCAGACGCCATGACTCTCAGCGATCAGTTGAACGCGACTCTTGTGGTCTGGGGTGATGCCCAGTTGGGGCGCATTGACGCGCATTATGTCCTCACGCCGCGTTCGTGTGCGCTGTGCGAGACGACGCCTGTCACGCTGATAGAAACCAACACTGACGCGCTCTCAGGTTTTGTGTCTACTTCCACCGACGACACCTATGCAGTCTACTTTTTGCTCTCGTTACTAACGTATCACAGTGAAAACCGTGAAGCTGCGCTGCCCTTCTTGAATAACGCGATCCGGCTTGCCCCCGCTGACCGTGCCGGCGAATTGAATGTGACGACCTTGCTGCTGGTTCGATCTGCCATTTTGCGAGAACAGGGTAAATTGATCGAGGCGCTTGAAGATAACAATCGGGCGATCCTCCTCAACCCGAATCATGGGTACGCCCACGTTCAACGCGCCGCTCTGTACGATACGTTGCAGATGTGGGAAAACGCCATGAGCGACTACAACACGGCGGTTGATTTAGCGTCGGGTTCGGATTGGGCATATCGCGCTAGAGCTATCGGCTATAAGGCACAGGGCATGTATGAATCGGCGCTCAACGAACTCAACCGGGCGTTTGAACTCAATCCCGCTAACGCCCCTAATTTCCTGTGGCGCGGTGTGACCTACTACGACTTGGGGGATTATGCGAACGCGCTCACTGATTTTACGGAAGCGATCCGGCTTGCGCCTGAAGTCGCAGATTACTATCCCTGGCGGGCGGCGGCTTACCGTGAGTTGGGTCAGTTTGACGCGGCACTGGCTGATCTCAATGAGAGCATTCGCTTAGAGCCGCTGGTCGCAAGTCACTATTCCGACTTAGGCGATTTGTATTTCTCTCAGGAACGCTTTCAGGAAGCCATCGACAACAAGAGTCGCGCCATTTTGCTGCAACCCGATTACGCCCGTTACTATACCGACCTCGGCGGGATTTATTACTTGCGGCTGCGCGATTTTGCCACCGCCGCCGAAGTGTATACGCAAGCCTTGAACGTCGATAACCAGAACGTCACCGCCTTTTTCTATCGCGGACTCTCGAACTACGAACTGCGCCGCTTAGACGCCGCGTTAGCCGATTTCGTGCAAGCGATTCGCTTTGACCCGACGGTTGCCAATTACTATGTGTGGCGCGGACGCACCGAATACGATCTCGGCATCCTTGATCAAGCGTTAGCCGATTTCAATGAAGCGATTCGCCTAGAACCGAACAACGCCAGCCACTATTCATCTTTGGGTGATGTGTATTACAGTCAGGGATTGTTTCAGGAGTCCATCGACGCCAAGCGCAACGCCATCACGCTAGAGCCGAATAATGCCCGTCATTACACCGATTTGGGCGGAATCTACTTCTTCGCGGTCAACGATTATGAGTCGGCGGTGACGGTGTACTCTCAGGCGATCAGCATTGAGGCTGAGAATTCCGTCGCGTTGTTCTATCGTGGACGTTCCCATTTTGAGTTGGGGCGCACGACTGAGGCACGCGCTGATATTGAAGCCGCCATGCGACTCGACCCTGCGAATGTCGATTATAATGCGTGGCTTGCCGAGAACTATCAGGCGATTGGGTTAGCGAGTCCGAACTTCTAAAATACCTTACGCAGTTTGCCCTCATCCTAAATCCTTCTCCCTCAGGGAGAAGGACTTTCCAACACACGAACGCCTTTTCACCCCTCCCCTGAGGGAGAGGGGCAGGGGGTGAGGGCTGAAAACGATACTCGTGCGTAAGGTGAGCTTCTAAAATACCTCAAAACTATGCTAAGATCATGGGATAGGAGGGCTTATGGTTGATTTAATTGTCGAATTGAGCGAAACCGTACACACGGATATTGAGGCTCTAGCGCGTGAATATGGTTATGTCACAGTCAGCGATTATGTCCGTGCGTTAATCGAACAGACTGTTGAAGATGAGATCGACATCAGCGAAGGTTTCAAGCAAGCATGGCGCGAGATTAAGACGGGTGACGTGATCCCCATCGAAGAAGCGTGGAAGTTGTTGGATGACGAATGATCCGCAGATTCGCGTCAATATGGCACGTTCATTTCTGCGGGAGCTTAAACAACTCAAGAAAAAGTATCGTCACGTTCGAGATGATGTAGAAGAACTGGTTGAACAACTTCAACGGGGCGAAAAACCGGGCGATCTGCTACAGGATGTGCAAGAAGGCGTTTATAAAGTAAGGTTAGCTAACCGGGACGCTCAACGCGGCACACGCAGCGGTTATCGCGTGATCTACTATGTCCAACTTGAAGAGTCGATCTTGTTGGTGTTCATCTACTCAAAGTCGGATATAGCAGATGTCAGTCCAAATGAAATTAAACGCCTCATTGATGAGGCAGAGCAGTCGCTAGATGACGACAACCTTAAGCCATAACTGGCGCGTTTACGGACACGATTGGGCGGTTGCCCATTTGCAGCAAAGCATGGTGCATGAGCGTATTCGCCATGCCTATTTGTTTGTCGGCGCGGAGTCGGTGGGCAAAGAGACATTAGCGCGTCAATTTGCGATGGCGCTCAACTGCCAGAACCCCGACAGCCGCCCATGCGGTGAGTGTTCATCGTGCCGACGCATCAGCAGCGGCAATCACCCTGATGTCCTCTACACACAGCGCGAATCCGAGACGAGCGCCCTCAAAATCGAAGAACTGCGCTTGATGATGCAGAAATTGGCGCTCAAACCGTTCGAGGCACGCTACCGGATCGCCGTATTCCGCGACTTCGACACCGCGCTCCCCCGCGCTCAAGATGCGTTACTCAAGACGCTCGAAGAACCCGCCCCGCACGCCATTTTGATCCTGCTGGCGAGTTCGCTGGAGTCGATCCTTGCGACGATCACCAGCCGGAGTCAGGTGATTCACTTGCGACCCGCCGCCACTGAAATCGTTTATCACACGCTGATCGACAAATTCGGCACGGATGAGGATCAAGCGAATTTACTCGCGCACCTCAGCGGTGGGCGCATCGGGTGGGCGCTTGGCGTCCTGAAAGACTCCAGCATCCTCGATCAACGGGCGCAAGCCTTTGACCTGCTCGATGGCATTCTGACGATGAACCGAGTCGAACGCTTTAAGCAGTCCGACGACTTGTCGAAGGACAAAGCCGCGCTGCTCACGCTGTTGGAATTGTGGCTGTCGTTCTGGCGGGATGTGTTCTTGTTGAGTGAGGGGACAGGCTTAGACCCGACCAATATTGACCGGATCGAGTCGCTGAAACGCCTGTCGGCACGGCTCACGGCAGGGGAAGCCGCCGCCGCAATGAGCGCAACGCGCAAGACGATCAGTACGCTCACAGATACGAATGCGAATGCTCGTCTTGCGCTCGATGTGATGCTGCTGGATTACCCGTTCGCGTGATCTGATCACAACTTTGACTTGGGCGGCGGTTCTTTCCCGCCGTCTGTCCGCAGCGCCTTGATCACCCGTTCAATTTCGCGTTCAAACAGGACGTTATCGTTTTCCCATCCGGCAAAATTCGCCGCGATCCGCGAACGGATTTCGTCGCCTTTTTCGCCGCGATAATCAGGACTGAACAGGTAGCCGTCCAGATCAAGCGGGATGAGCGATAGCACTTTTTGACTCCGCTCTTTCATCAACTCGCGTTCTTTTTGAAACGCCTTGTTGATCTCCATATCGACCCACCATTTTTCAGTGAGTGAGCTTTTAGAGCAGCACAGCAGCACCTTGTCCCATAACTTAATCCCGCGATCTACTTCCGCATAAATATCGTCACCGGGATTCATCTGCTTTTCGTCCAACCAACAGCGAATGCCTCGCCCTTGTAACGTATCATGTACTCGCCGCGCAAACGACTGATCTGCATGACTGTAACTGATGAAGCATGAGTAAAACTCGATAGCGGTTTCTAACATTGAGGGTAGGTAAGTGATCAAATCTTCTGGCACACCACATCCACGCAGAAATACATCTGGCAAACATGGTATGGCGCGAAATAGTGTATCAACTCCAAGTGTACTTGGGGCGCGATGTTGTATAGTAGTTAAACCCCTGACCGATTGTAAATCTGTGTCTGAAAAGATAGTTTCCCCACAAACCGCGTCAGTTAAAATTGTTTCGATTAGGTAAGAACCTCTAAAGATTGTCGCGCTGAGGTCTCCTCCACTGAGGTTTGTTTTGCTGAGATTTGCTCCAGTAAGATTTGCCTCACTCAGGTCTGCCCCGCTCAGGTTTGCTCCAGTAAGGTTTGCTCCAGTAAGATTTGCCTCGCTCAGGTCTGCCCCGCTCAGGTTTGCTTCCGTTAAGTCTGCCATTCTGAGGTCTGCCTTTCTGAGGATTGGTCGCATGAAATTTTCCCAATAAGTGTCAGCTCCCCAGTGGTCTGCCCTTCTAAGGTCAATATCTATCCATTGATTTTGCGCTCTCCAAAGTATTCCATATTTCTACACCTTGCCAAAGGATATGTAACTGTTCTTTATTTGCCATGTGACCTCTAACGGTGCTTCTCAGTTTCACTAATATGGCTTAAGCATAAAACAAAAAGCCCCGCGCATTGCAGGGCTTTCTAAATTCACAGAGATTATTTAAAGACAGTTAGGCTTTCGCGTACTTTCCTGCACGCGCACGCAGCAAATCGACGCAGCCGTCTGGTGGTGTCTCCATGCCAATCTGCACGTTGGGCTTAATCGCCTCACCGTGAAAGTCTGACCCGCCTGTCATGATCAAATTGAACTCGCGGGCTAATCCCCGTAAAGACAGGCGTGTGTTTTCAGAATTGCTAGGGTGTGATACCTCAACGCCGTCCAAACCGTAGGGGACAAGCCGCTTGACCATGCTCGTATGGTCTGGCAGTAAGCCGGGATGCGCCAGCACCGCCGCGCCTTTTGCCGCGTGGATCATTTGTAAGGCTTCTTCGGGGGAAAGCCGCCGACGCTGGACATAAGCAATCCCGTCATTGGCGATATAGCGGTCAAACGCTTCACGCACATTGCCGACGTAACCCGCTTCGACCATCGCCCGCGCAATGTGGGGGCGACCAATCGAGCCGCCTTCGGCAATTGCCAGCACGCGATCCCAATTCAGCGGTAAGCCAATGGACGCCAACTTTTCCAGAATCCCAAGACCGCGATGATAGCGATCCGTGCGAAACTGGGTCAGTTCGGCTTGAAACGCGGCATCGTGTACATCCACGAAATACCCTAAAACATGCACATCGCCCGCGTCATCTTCGGCACTCAGTTCGATGCCGGGGATGATTTGAGGCGACCCCTTTGCGCGAGCCGCCTCAATAGCTTCCGCGATCCCTTCCGTTGTGTCGTGGTCGGTGATCGCTATGATGTCAAATCGCTGCGCGAGTGCGACTAAATCTGTTGGGCTATGCTGTCCATCGGACGCAGTGGTATGCAGATGTAAGTCTATTCGCATTCGTGCTTACGAACGGGGTTCAACGACAAATCTCACCGCCGTGCGCTCTTGCCCTTCAATGTCAACTTCAGTGAAGTAGGGGACACAAATAATGTCGATTTGATCGCCGTTCAAATATCCACGCGCAATTGCCAATGCCTTGACCGCCTGATTCACTGCACCAGCGCCAATGGCTTGAACTTCTGCGTATCGATGTTCACGCATCACAGCGGCAATCGCACCTGCCACAGCAGTGGAACGCGATTTGGCGGACACTTTGATGATATCCGGTTTACCGGTGCGGGGGGCTGCGGGTGTTTCTTCCATGTAATCATCCGATTCAGTGTTGTAGACGGTTGCTCGTTCATCTTGCATGTCTGACATCGCTTCACCTCGAGTTCATTGAAACGTAAAATTTAACCTAATTGGCATTGTACAGGGAAAGTAACACATTGTCTATGATTTTTAAACAATGAACATTGTAATAAACATAGAATCGGCATAGGACATTCGAATTATCTTTTTGAAATACACACTTTGGGAGAATTTATCCCAACGTTAAAAAATTGGTTGAATCTGGTTACGGGGAGAATTTAACGTTTCTTCGGTGAAGGTTAAATATTTCAAAAAAGATTAAATCCCAACCTTAAAACATTGAAAATTTTAAGGTTGATCGGTTGTGTCGGCACGATGAATCGACTATACTGAGAAGTACATCGAAG
>JBBQRJ010000227.1:0-7563 GCA_038214955.1 Aggregatilineales bacterium
CCCCGAATTCGAGGAGGGGGGAAATCAGACTCCTGTTTGCGCCCTCCCCTGAATTCGGGGGAGGGAGGCGAGCGCAGCGAGCGGGGTGGGGGTCAAACTGACACCCTGCGTAAGGTGAGTTATCTAAAACTGAGTTTCTAAAACAGGAGAAAACCTATGTCAAAAGTTGGATACATCGGGCTTGGCATTATGGGCGCGTCCATTGCACGCAACCTCATGAAAGCCGGACATGAACTCGTCGTCCACAACCGAAGCCGCGCCATCGTTGACCAACTGGTGAGCGAAGGAGCAACCGCCGCACACTCGCCCAAAGAAGTCGCACAGCAGGTCGATTTTGTGTTCACCAACCTGCCCGACTCGCCCGATGTCGAATTGGTCATGTTAGGCGAAAACGGGGTCATCGAAGGGGCGCACGCGGGTTTGATCACCATCGACAACAGCACGATCAAGCCAGAGACGGCGCGAATGCTGGCAGAAAAACTCGCGGCAGTTGGCATTGAGTCGCTTGACGCACCGGTCAGTGGCGGTGATGTAGGCGCGAAAAACGGGACGCTCACGATCATGGTGGGCGGGTCACAAGCCGCCTTCGACCAAGCCGCGCCGCTCTTTCAAGCAATGGGTAAGGCGTGGGTGCTGGTAGGGGATGCGGGCGCGGGGCAGATTGCCAAAGTGTGCAACCAGATCATCGTCGGGGCGCAAATGGTCGCGCTGGCAGAGGCGCTCGTCACCGCGCAAAAAGCGGGCGTTGACCCACGTCGCATGGTGGATGCGATCAAGGGTGGCGCAGCGCAAATGTGGACGCTGGATGTCAAGCCGCCGCGCTTATTCGCGGGCAATCGCAGTCCCGGTTTCAAAGCCTACATGCAGCATAAAGATTTGGGGATCGTCATGGATACCGCTAAAACTTATGGTATTCCCCTGCCCATGACCGCTGTGATCACGCAGCTTTTTGAGGCGATGCTCCAGCAAGGCAACCGCGAACTCGACAACAGCGCGATCATCAGCGTATATGAGTCGCTGACGGGGATTAAGCTCATCGAAAATGACTAAATTCAGTTAAAAGCTCACCTTACACAGATCGTTATTTCTGACCCCACCCCCGACCCCTCCCCGAATTCGAGGAGGGGAGCAAGCCGACTCCTGTTTGCGCCCTCCCCTGAATTCGGGGGAGGGAGGCGAGCGCAGCGAGCGGGGTGGGGGTCAATTTGACCCCCTGCCTAAGGTGAGCTTTTAACTAGTTTTTACTTCGCCCAGCGCACGATGCGGAGTTGGAAGGGACTCGGCAGTGACTCGTGGCGCGGCAGCACGCGCACCGACAGCCCGCGCTGACCACTGTTCGTGTAACTCACTTTGGTGCTGAACGTGTATGCACCGTCAACGGGTTCAGGGCTGGTGAGTTCCATTAGCACTGCTTGACCATCGTTGCTGATGTCGCCGCGAGGTCCCAACTGCCCGTAATACAATTCGACCTGCACATCTTTGGGCTTCAACTGCCCAAGCGTGACGAGCGCGGTCACACCTAATTCTGTGCCGACGCGCAGAGTCTTTTCTGAGGCACGCACATCACGCACGTACACCCCTTTCCATGCCTCGTACAGGCGATTTCGCCATGCGGCAAACTCTAAACCGTCTTCGATGTTCTCTCCGGTCAAACTGCGGGCGCGGTCATAACATGGCATGTACATCTGGTCGGTGTATTCCTGCACCATACGATGCGTATTGAAGTACGGCGCAAGGGTCTTTAAGCCGTTCTTGACCTTCGTAATCCACTCACGCGGCACATTATCGCGCCCACGCTCGTAGAACGTCGGAACGATGTCGTTTTCGAGGATTTCATACAACGCCTGACTCTCGACAAAATCCTGTTGATCCCATTCGTATTCAGGATATTCTTCGCCCGCACCGATTGCCCAACCGACTGTCGGTTGATAGCCTTCCGCCCACCATCCATCGAGGATGGAGCAGTTCAGCCCGCCGTTGTAGATCACCTTCATACCGCTTGTACCGCTGGCTTCTTTGGGGCGGCGCGGGGTATTCAGCCACACGTCTACGCCCTGAATCAAGTAGCGGGCGACTTGCATGTCGTAGTCTTCCAGAAAGACTATCGAATGGCGGAATTCGGCTTGTCGCGCAGTACGGGAAATTTGCCGGATGAGGTCTTTACCGCCGGTATCATGAGGGTGTGCTTTGCCCGCGAAAATGAACTGAACGGGACGGTCAGCCTTATGGAGAATCGCCTTCAAGCGTTCGAGATCACGAAACAGCAGGGTAGAGCGTTTGTAGGTGGCAAAACGGCGGGCAAAACCAATCGTGAGCGCATCGGGGTCTAACACTTCTTCGGCGGCTTCAATTTCATGCTGTGCCGCGCCGCGATTTTGTAATTGAACGCGAAGGCGTTTACGGGTAAACGTGACCAACCGTTCGCGGCGGCGTTCGTGCGTGCGCCATAGTTCTGTGTCGGGGATGGCGTCAACAGCACGCCACAGGTTTTCGTCCCATTGTTCTGTGCGCCACGCGGGATCAAGATAACGATCAAACAACAGTGCCATGTCGCGGCTAATCCACGTTTGCGCGTGAATGCCGTTCGTGACCGAGCCAATCGGGATTTCATGTTCCGGCACTTCGGGATACATCCACTGCCACAGCTTGCGGGAGACATCGCCGTGTAGTTTTGCGACACCGTTTGCGCCAGACGACGTATTGAGCGCCAGCACCGCCATCGAGAACAATTCGTAATCGCCCATGTTCTCGCGTCCCAAGTCGATGAACTGGTTGCGATTCAAGCCCAAGCCGCGATAGTAATCCGTGAAATGTTCATCGATCAGGTCAAAACCAAACCGTTCCAAGCCTGCGGGAACGGGGGTATGCGTGGTGAACAGGTTGGCGGCGGCGGTGATGTCTTTCGCTTGCCAGAAATCGACCTTGTTTTCGCTCATGAAAATACGGATGCGTTCGAGCGCCAAAAATGCCGAATGCGGCTCGTTCATGTGGCAAACCGTCGGGCGTAATTTCAACGCTTCGAGGGCGCGAATGCCACCGATCCCCATGAGGATTTCTTGCCGAATGCGCGTGCGTCGATCTCCACCATACAGACGATCCGTGAGATTACGGTCTTCTTCAAGCGGATTTTCAGGGATATTCGAGTCGAGGAGATAAAGTGCAATGCGCCCGACTTGCACACGCCAGATTTGCGCGAATAATTCACGTCCCGGCATGGGAACGCTGATTAGAAGCGGGTTGCCTTTTTCGTCGCGTTCTAGGTGGACGGGCAAGTTAGCATAATCGTTGATCGGGTATGATTCTTGCTGGTAGCCGTCCGCGTTCAAGTATTGGCGGAAATAGCCTTCTTGATAGAGCAAGCCAACGCCTACGAGCGGTAAGCCGAGATCGCTGGCGCTTTTGAGGTGGTCGCCGCTGAGGACGCCCAAGCCGCCAGAGTAGTTTTGCATACATTCGGTCAAGCCAAATTCAGTGGAAAAATAGGCGATATAGGGCTTATCGAATTTGCTGTAATGCTCTGAAAACCACGTTTTATCTGCTTGCATGTAGCTGTCAAAGTCTTGCAACACCTGACGAAAATGAGTCATGAATGCTGCGTCATCGCACAGCGCCTCAAGACGATTTTGATCCATCAAGCCGAGCATCCATGCGGGGTTATGTCCGGTGGATTCCCAGAGGTCACGATCCAGACGCCGGAACAATGAGATCGCTTCGTGATCCCAAGACCAACGCAAATTATAGGCAAGATCATGCAGTCGTTCCAACGGTTGAGGCAGGTTGGGGACGACGCTGACAGTTGCAATGGGTTTTACCATGTTGAAATTCATCTCCAGTGTGTTCGAGAAGCGAAATGTTTCAAATTTGGTACGTTAAACGTTTCGCAGTGACAACCATAACGCATTTTATCCAAATGGCGAAAAAAAAGACCGTCAAAAGTAGGAGGATTTTCGTGCAAATTCAGGTTATTTTTTTAGATATGAAATTTGACTTTCGCTAGGTTGTGTTACAATGCGAAATGCAAGTACCTGCGTTCACAAAGTAAAGGGATTCGTTAGGTATGCTCAAGAAGCAGTATCTCAAGACCAAAAGCGTGTGCAAAGTGACTTTTTCGCTTCCCGCCGCCGTACAGGGCGAAACAGTGTACCTTGTGGGCGACTTCAATAACTGGGATGAAAAAGCGACGCCGATGAAACGGCAAAAAGACGGCGGCTTTAACGTGGCAATTGATCTGGATAAGGAGCGGGAGTTCCAGTTCCGCTATTTGGTGAATGCGTCGGAGTGGCACAACGATTGGGAAGCCGATAAGTATGTGCCGAATCCGTTTAGCGGGGATAATTCAGTCGTGATTACCGTAGGTGGCGAAGAAGATGCGCCTGATGTCACGCCTGTCGAAGCCTCGGTAGACGGTGCAGCCGAAGCCAAGCCGAAACGTGCTGCCAGCCCCAAGAAACCCGCCACACCTAAAGGCGAGACGACCAAGGGCAGCAGCAAAACAAAAACCAAGTCGGAATCTAGCTAAGTCAATTTAACCGTCAGAGCGCAGAGAACGTAGTTGACCTCACCCCACCCCCGACCCCTCCCTGAATTTAGGGAGGGGAGCAAACACTCCTGTCATTTTCCCCTCTCCCCCGTTTGCGTGGGAGCGGGGTTGGGGGTGAGGAGCGGGTGAGGTTATTTCTTGCTTTTGTAACCGACTTTCGTGCCATTTGGGACAATTTTGTCGGCAAATTGAGCGAAGTCTTCGAGGCGAAGGTCTGTGCCTAAAATAGTGCTGTGACCGATAGTGTAGCCTGCGGGAACGTGCGTGTTTTTGCCAATGCACGAAATGCCGAGTTCACCCATCGGCGGAATGCTGCCCACCCGTGCATTGTGACCGACTACCGAAATCTTGTCGATGATGCAGCGTTCGACCACTGCGCCCGCTTCGATGTAAGTGTCCGTCAAAATGACCGATTCGCGCACAATCGCGCCGGGTCCAACGAATACGCCGGGTGATAACACCGAACGCTCGACAATTGCGCCTTCGGCAATGACTGACCCGTCGGTGATCAAGCTGTCTCTGATAATCGCGCCCGCGTTGATCTGTACCGGGGGACGTTCTTCACTCTTGGTGTGAATAACCCACGTCCGGTCATTCAGGTTGATCGACGGGGGACTCGCCAGTAAATCCATGTGTGCTTCCCAGAATGCCTCAAGCGTCCCGACATCAATCCAGTAGCCGCCGTAAGGATAGGCGAACACCGGCATGTTTTCAGCGACCATGCGCGGCAAAATATCCTTGCCGAAATCATGGTTGGTTTCCATGCCGTGATCTTCTTTGAGTAGCCGTTCCAGCACGGAATAGGTGAACACGTATACGCCCATGTTCGCCAGATTGCCGGGAGGATTGACGGGCTTTTCGATGAACGAGCGCACGCTGTAATCGTCGTTGATGTCTACGATTCCGTAACGACTGGCTTCATCCAACGGCACGGTGATCGTGCAAATGGTCGCGTCGGCTTTCTTGTCGCGGTGATACTGAATCAACACATCGTAATCCATCTCGTAGATGTGATCGCCAGAGAGGATCAGCACGTAGTCGGGACGACCCCGCCGCACGAAATTCAAGTTTTGCGTCACCGCGTCGGCTGTGCCGGAATACCAATCGGTATCGTAGCGCCCTTTGTAGGGCTGCAAAATTTGCACGCCGCCCGTGAACGAACGATCTAAGTCCCATGGACGCCCGCGCTCAATGTGATCATTCAAGCTGTGTGGGCGATACTGTGTGAGGATCAACACGTCGAAAATGCCAGAATTGACGCAGTTGCTCAGGGTGAAATCGATAATGCGGTACTTGCCCGCAAACGGTACAGCGGGTTTAGCGCGTTTGGCTGTGAGCGTTGCCAACCGTGTGCCTTCGCCGCCCGCGAGGATGACTGCCTTGACCTTCATAGAAAAACGCCTCCAAATAACACTCTAAGAGAAGTTAAAAGTCGAAAGTGAGAAGCAAGAACCCTTTTGACCAGAAGTTCACCTCACACCAGAAGCTAGTTTCTGCCCTCCCTATAATTCCATTAAAAAGTCAAATTTAGCCGCGTTGCGGCAGTAGAACCCAGAGAGAATCTCACTCACCTCAGCCCCTCCCCAAATTCAGGGAGGGAGGACACCTATTTTACGTAGGGACGATGCTCGCGTCGTCCGCCGTATTCAACCCGCCAACGGACGCCAAATGGGGCGTCCGACATTTGCCGTAACATCGTCGGACGTGCCGTTGGGCGTCCCTACAAGATTGTGGTTAGCGATGCCGATCTTGAATCCAACCGTACAATTGGCTGTATTCGCTGGCGCTTTTGTCCCAACTGAAATCACCGCGCATGGCGCGGTCTTGCATTCGCCGCCACGCTTGCGGACGGTTTTTGTACGTGTCGAGCGCCCAATCGAGCGTGCCGACAACGGCTTCCGGCGTTTCCCAATTGAATACAAAGCCCGTCCCGTAATCGGCGTCGCCGTTATCGTAGTTGGTGACGGTATCCGCCAAGCCGCCTGTTTCGCGGACGAGGGGGAGCGCCCCATAGCGCATGGCGATCATTTGCCCGGTGCCGCACGGTTCGTAATGGCTCGGCATGAGGAAAATATCACAGCCCGCGTAAATGCGCTGTGCGACGGCGGCGTTATAGCCTAAGAAGCATTTTGCCTTCCAATGGAAATCTGCGCCAAGCTGGGAAAACATCTCGTTGTATTCGGGTTCGCCAGACCCCAAGCCGATGAATTGTACATCGCGCCTAGCGAGGATGGTACGCAGCGCGGGCAGCGCCAGATCAAGCCCCTTTTGCTGCACAAGACGGCTGACAATGCCGATCACGGGGATGTCGTCGCGCACTTCGAGGTTGGACTCCATTTGGAGTTGGCGCTTGTTCGCGGGGCGACTCTCGACAAAATCATCCACGCTGAAATTCGATTCGAGCAGCGGGTCGGTAGCGGGATTCCACTGGTTCAAATCCATACCGTTGAGGATGCCGCGCAAGTCGTTCAAGCGCGTGCGGAGCAAGTCCTGCAAGCCGTAGCCCATGTATGGATACTGAATCTCGACAGCATAACGCGGGCTGACAGTGGTGATCACGTCTGAGTAGGCGATGGCGGTTGCCAGCATGTTATCGCCTAAATCGCGTGCCTGTAGTTCGGGGTGATCGCGTGGCGGGATACCCTGTTCCCATGCCCACCCACCGATATATTCACCTTGATACGCCATGTTGTGGATAGAGAGCATCGTCCCCACATGACCCCATCCATACTCCCAGCGCCGCTGGCTCACAAAGAACGGAACGAGTCCCGTGTGCCAGTCGTGAACGTGGAAAATGTCGGGAAACCAGCCCTGTTGATCACGTAGTGCGACGGCGGCATCGAGCGCCGCTTGACAGAAGAATATGAAGCGCGGCACATCGTAATCCCAATTCGAGTAGACGGTTGTTTCTTGCCCGAAGTAGGGAAGTGCTTTGATAAAGTAGATCGGCACGCCGTTATGGGTGGTTGTGTACATATCAACGTGCATTGTCCCGGTGCGGCGGTGAACATCGAACGAGAGCA
>JBBQRJ010000228.1:0-7509 GCA_038214955.1 Aggregatilineales bacterium
TTCTTCGACATCGGGGATTGTCCTCGCGTAAGCGATCACAACGTCCATCATGGCTTTAGCAATGCCGCGCCCGCGCAGTTCTGCCGCAACGTACACCTGATGCACCTGTGCGCGGTGACGAATTTTCGCTCGATTCGCCGGAAAGAACAGGCTCGACAAACCAACCTGTTGACCCTCCACAAACACGCCGAAGATCGGGTTATAGGGCATCGAATGGGCGATCCGCTGGCGGGCGAGTTCGGGCGAAAACATGTCTGGGTCTTCGACAGACGCGCCATACGCGCTTGGGTGATCGGTCAAGGCACGCCGCCAAATCGTCAAATAGCCGTCTAGATCATCCGGTGTGAGCGGGCGAATTTCCATGTGATCTATTCCTTGATCTCGAACAAGCGCAATAACTTGAGCGCGATTTGCACGTTGGTACGCAGCAGCGGATCGCCTAAATCCCACGTATTGATCTCGTGGATGCGCTCCAAACGATAATTCAAGGTGCTGCGATGAATACACAAAATCTCGGCGGTCTTGACGCCGTTCGCACCCGCATCGAGATACGCCTCTAGTGTGTTGAACAAATCGGCTTGCTGTTCCCCCGCCAGCTTACGCAGCCCGCGCACATAGGGATTGCCCGCCAGCGAGTCTGCGCCAGCACGGTAAAGCGCATACAGATAGCCGAGTTCGTCAAAGCGAACGGTACTGCGCGTGTCCTTCAATCGACCCGTGATCGTCAGCGCGTCCCTGCATTGACTGTGTGCCGCGCCGACATGAGCCGCGTCGCGTGTGACCGCGCTCACGCTGATCCGCACGCCGCCCACGTTGGCATGAATGCTCTCTGTGATTTGCTCAATGTCCGCTTTCGCGCTCACAAGGATCAACACTTCGCCCGCGAACTGCCCGACGACTGCCCGCCATTTCGCCGCCGTCGCCAGTCCATTGATGCGGCGGTAGATTTGCAGCAAGCGCGGCGATGCGGTTTCGGTGTCTTCGACCAGCATCACGAGGAACGGCTGACTGAGATCAACGCCGTAGCGCAGGGCTTGATCGGTCAAAATAGCTTCGCGCCCGCGCTCCCCTTCGATCAACTGCGAGAGCAACCCCCCTTTGAGTGAGGCTTCCGCCCCTTGAATCGCCTCTTGGTGCAGCAGCATGAGCGCCGCAATCGTCGCGCCGATCTCAATTGCCATGTTGTCGAGGTTGGAGAGCGGGCGGTCATCTGCGATGATCCACACGTAGCCGTAAATGTTGCTGTGGACGACAATCGGCGCGAGGATGCGTTCCATCTCCAAGCCGACATCGGGCATTTGCGGCAAATGCACAGGGCGGCGCGTGCGTCGAATTTCGCCTAAGATGCCGCGTTCTTCCAACGCCGCGACCAGACGCGGATCGGTTTTGCCTTCGCTCAAGGTGTAGCGCCGCGCCTCGTCTACATCGGCGATGTTGTGACTCGCCAGCGCCTCGAAGCGTTCATTTTCGATACTCACCGACTGCCCGACCAAACCCGCCAGCGTCACCGCTAGTTGACTCAGATCGCCGCCTTGCAGCACGAGCATAGTCAGCGTGCGGTGAATCGTGAGGGCGCGTTCGAGCATCCCCATTTGCTGCTGTGCAATGCGCTGATTAGTGGCGCGGGCAATATCGACAAACCGCGCTTGATAGGGGATTTCGATCAGCGGGAAGTTGTTCGCCTCTGCAACTTCGCGCATGTTGGCGGGCGCATGGTCGATGTAGCGCCCGATTGCCAGCGCCAGCGCCGCCACGCCTTTGTCAGCCATCGCCTGTATATAGCGCCGCTGATCGTCGGGGTCTTGCGGCAGGTTGATCGCGGTGGTCAGTACCAGTTCGCCGCCGTTCAACCACTGCGGCGCGTCGGGAACGCCGGTCACATGCACCCATGTGACCTGACGGTCTAAGCCCGCCGCGCCCGCCACAACCTGCGCCCCATTGAGTTCGTCTAATTCGAGTGTTTCTGCAACCGTGAGCATTGATTAACCAGTCACGCTACTCTCTTCTTGGTTCTTGTCTTTTGGCTAACGGCTCTATGCTGCTTCAATGACGAGCGCCACCGCAAAACCATCATAGCTCTTGCTGCCAACCGTCTGGATTGCGCTAACCGTCACACGCGGTTCTTTGGACGCCATCTCGATGAATGCGCGAATGCCCTGTACGTTAGAATCAGTGCTGTTCGCGTCCACGACTCCGCCGCCGCGTACCACATTATCCACAATGATCATGCTGCCAAGCCGAGTCAGTTTGAGCGCCCATTCAAAATAAGCCGCCGTATTGACCTTATCCGCGTCGATGAACACGAAATCAAACGGCGCATGATCCACCAGCGCGGGCAGCAGGTCAAGCGCCTTGCCTAGCCGCACTTCAACCTTATCCGTCAGACCTGCATTGGCGAGATTTTTGCGGGCGACTTCGGCGTGTCGTGGCTCATATTCCAGTGTGATCAGCTTGCCGTCAGCGGGCAGCGCCCGCGCTAACCAGATGGTGCTGTAGCCGCCGAGTGTGCCGATCTCCAGAATGGAACGCGCCCCGATGGATTGTGCCAGAATCGACAGCAGTTTCCCCTGATTCGACGTGACCTGTATTTCGGGCAAGCCCGCCAACGTGGACGCCTTTAACGCGCCCTCTAGTGCGGCGTCGGACGGAATGAATGCATCGGTGAGATATTGATCAACGGCTGTCCATTGATTCTGTGTCATGAAAAACTCCTGTGTTTGCTAATTTACGCGCTAATCAAATTCAAGTTGAAAGTCAAAAGTTAAAAGTTAAAAATGAGAGATAGAATTTACGTTTACCTCAGTTCCGGATAACTTTTTCTTCCCTGATTTTAAACCCTTATCCTATATAAACTGAGGAGCGAGAAGTTTGTTTTCTCACCTCCCTGAATTCTGGTCAAGGGTGAGGTCTATCCGAGACTCAGATTACTTTTAACTTTCCCACTTTTAACTTTTAACTACCTATTTCTTGGGTAGTTGAGTATCACTGTACAGATCGTTAAAGTCATGGCGTGCTTGAAGTGCCTCGTAACGGGGATCGAAGGTAGCGCGGTAGGTTTCCCTGTCTTTGAGGTACAGACGCATATCATAGGCGTCCTCGTTGTTGCTGTGATAGTAATTGGTTTTCGTGCCGACGTTTACAAAGCCATATTTCTTGTAGAGATTTTGGGCGACCACATTGCTTACGCGCACTTCAAGGACGATGTACGCCGCGTTGAGTGTGAGCGCACGGCGGATCATGCCAACCAGCAGCACTTCGCCCCATCCTTTGCCGCGAAACTGGGGATGCGTGGCAATCGTGCTGATGTGCGCCTCATCGACAATGTTCCATAAGCCGCCGTAGCCCATAATCACCGACGTGCTTTCGGGCAGTACGCCAAAATTGCCGATGATGCGCCGCCAATTCGAGACGGGTTTGCGCTCATCGTTGGTTTTTTCTAACACCACCATATGGCTGTAATTAGACTCCGTCACTTCGTACTGGTACGAACGCGGCGACCAAGGCGGGTCAAACGCCATGCGGTCAATTGCAGACACTTCGGGAATATCGGGGAGGCGCATATAGCGCAGATTCAGGCTCATGACGGAATATCTTTAGTCCTGACATAAGTCGGGGTGACGTTCGCCGCCGGAAACCCTTCATTGGGTTCGCGCAGACGTGTCCATGCTTCTTCTGCTAAATAGCCCGCCCGCCGCAAGCGAAGCACCGCCGGAGCAAGCGAAATGGGGATGTCGCGTGCCATTGCTTCTGCGATTGCGCCGCGTCCCGTTTCATCAATTTCGCCCGTGAGGATCGCCGTGCCGTCAATGCTGGCGATCAACGTTTCCCAATCGATCAACTGCGGATCGCCGCGTCCTTTCCAGTGACCTTTGCGCCATTGGTACGTTCCGGCGATGATGCGTCCGCGTCCCGCCTGTACGATAGCGATCAGCCCGCCCTGAAAATGGGGCTGTGCCGACGCCAGAATATCGAGCGTTGGAATGCCGATCAAAGGGAGTGAGCGAGCGGCGGCGATCCCTTTTGCCAGCGCCACACCAATTCGCAAGCCGGTATATGTGCCGGGTCCTGTCGAGACTGCCAGCGCAGTCAGGTCGCTGATCGATAGATCGGCACGCTGCACCATGTCACGCACAGCGGGCGCAAGCTGAACGGTGTGCATATTGGCTGAAAACCATGTTTGTTCGGCGCGGACGGCAGCACCGTCATGCAGCGCCAGTGAGAGAAATTGGGTTGCAGAGTCGATAGCTAGAAGCATAGGAGTTTACAGTTTACAGTTCACAGTTGACAGTTAAACAACAGGACAAAGGGACGCGATTGGACGCCCTATATGGCGTGCCTGCAAGGGACATCAGGCTCTCCCACTAAATTGATCGACCAGTTTGCGATAGCGATCCCCTACCGCCGATAAAACGAAATTGCGTCGTGTCGCTTCTAAAACACGCAGTTCAACCCACAAACGTTCCGGCGGAAGCACCGACGCGATGCGTTCTGCCCATTCGATGATCACCACGCCGCGCCCGTTCAAAATATCGTCAAGGTCAATGCTATCAACTTCCTCAACACCGCTTAAACGGTAGCAGTCCAGATGATAGAGCAGGGTATTGTCCTGTTCGCGGTTATGCACATGGACAAGGTTATACGTCGGGCTGGTGAGCGGCTCGTCTGCGCCCCACCCCGCCCCGATCCCCGACGAAAAGGCGGTTTTACCCGCGCCTAAATCACCGGAAAGGCACAGGATATCGCCCGGTTGCAGCAGCGTCCCTAATTTGACACCCAAGCGGCGGGTTTGCTCCGCGCTGTGGGTGATGATGTCTAGCTCACCTTCCCGCGAAATTGGCACAATGATCGCTCCTGAATCTCAGGACATTATACAGGTTGGGAACTTCCACGCCAGAGGTTCACTAACGCGAATCAAATCATATCTCAATGTTTTGCAAGCCATAAGCCGCGCTCAATATAATACAAGTCTCACAGCACGCGGAGCGCCCCACTATGTTCAGCAATTGGAGTCTACGGCGTCGGCTGACGTTGACAGTCGTCGTTCTCTCAACCTTGATCACCCTTGTGATCGTCGTGCTTATCCTGAACACGGCGACGAGTTTCGTGAACAAACAAACACAAGATGCGCTGATCGCCTTGAATCGCGCCTCGGCGTCTGCCTTGGAAGGCGATTTACGCAGCATCGAAGCGACGACTCGTGCGTTTGGCGGCGTCATCCCTAACCGTCCTAATTCGATCCTCAACTTCTGGCAAACGGTGAGTTTAACCCTCAACGAACCCGACAATATCATTGAACGGTTAGGCATTATTCAGCCATTTCGCGGCAACTATCTCGTCAATGTGTTTCGCCGTTCCCGTTTAGAGTTTGCCACCGCCCCCAAACAATCCAATACAGTACGCGAAATCCCTGTCGAATTTCAAGCGGTGACGGCGGGCGATGCGACATGGTTTTACAGCGCCGATCCTTTTGGGACGAGTACCACACCAAGCCTGATCGTTGCAATGTATTTTCCCAGCACGAGCAATTATGTGTGGGCGGAAATTCCGTCAGCCCGTTTGAGCGCACGGCTGGATTCCATGCTCGATACCAGCGAGTACCCCTACGGCATGACCTTTGCCGATGTGGAACAGGTTTTCGGCGCGGCGGGACTCGGCGCGGCAGGCATTACCGGTTCGGCTATTGTGCGGGATTCCCTGCTGATCACTGCGAACGAGCCGTTTTCGTTTGTCGATATTGCCCCCTACAACGAGCGAAGAGCCGCTTATGTGATCAACACGCCCCTACTGGACGGGGATTTTCGCTTAATCGGTGTGATTTCGGAAGAAGCCGTCAGCGATGAGTCTGATGAAGAAGTACTGCAAATCTTTTTCGTGCTGCTGGTCGGCATTTTTGTGCTGGCATGGTTGACAGATCGTTTCGCAGAAGATTTGATCACGCGCCCTGTCACCGATTTGACCGTGACCGCACAGGAAATCGGGTCGGGCGACATGCGCTATCAGGTCGGCTATCAAGATCGCGGCGATGAAGTCGGCGGTTTAGCGCGTGCGCTGGAAGACATGAAACTGAACCTGTCGCATTCCTACGACACGCTGTCGATGTGGAGTCGCACGCTGGAAAAGCGCGTCACCGAACGCACGCTGCAACTGGAAGTCGCTCAAGGGGAGGCGCTCAACAGTGCCGCCGAAATTCGCGCCGTGTACGATGCCTCGCTGTCCGTCGTGAGCGAATACTACCTGAACATCATTTTAAACACGCTGACCGGGCGCGTGCTTGGTTTGCTGCGGGCGTCTTACTGCGGCATCTGGCTCACCACGCCAGATCGAACCGAATTGCAGTTGGTCGCCAGTACCAGCGAAGATACCACCCGAATCGGGCGCACGATCAATATTCACGAAGGGTTAGCGGGGCAGGTTGTGCAACAAGGTCAACTCATGGTTTTGGACGATTATCAAGGATGGGAAGGGCGTCTCCGTTGGATTGCGCCAGAGATGTTCAAGGCACTTGCCGTCCCATTGATGTATTCGGGCGAAGCGATTGGCGCAATTGTAGCAGGGCGTCCAGAAGACGTGATTAGTTTCAGCGCCGATGATGGGCGCTTGCTCACGTTGTTGGCGAACCTCGTTTCGCCCGTCGTGCGTTCGGCGCAGCTTTACACACAGGTTGATGTCGCCATGCAGAAGGCGAACGGCGCTAACGAGGTCAAAACGCGCTTTCTTGCCAGCGTCACGCACGAACTTCGCACGCCGCTTAACCTGATCATCAACAATATGGACTTTATGCGAATCGGCTCGTTTGGCGAGGTCAACGACGAACAGCGCGGGCGGCTGGATCAAACGATTCGCAGCGCCGAACATTTGCTGTACTTGATCAACGACCTGTTAGACGTGAGCAAGATCGAAGCGGGCGAAATGCAGTTGTTCTTTCAACCCTCGGACATACGTCCGATCATCGAAGACGCGCTCGACTCGGCGCTGGCAGCCATGACGGATAAGCCCAACGTCTCGCTGGAAGTCGAACTGCCAGAGTCGCTCCCTCAAGTGATTATGGACGCACGGCGCATCCGTCAAGTGCTGCTCAACCTGTTGACGAACGCGGTCAAGTTCACGCCAGCGGGCGAAGTGCGCTTGAAAGTCGCCGCTACCGACGCTGGAGTCAGTTTCAGCGTGAGCGATACGGGCATCGGCATCCCTGAGGACGAACTCAAGAAGATTTTTGAGGCGTTCGAGCGGTCTACCCGTGCCAAAGAAATGGGGATCGAGGGGACAGGCTTGGGTTTGCCGATCTCGCGCTATCTGGTCGAAGCGCACGGCGGATCGCTGACCGTAGAGACAGAAGTCGGCAAGGGGACGACATTTCATGTCGCGCTGCCGCTCACGCCACCAGAGACGCCCCCCGCTGCGCTGCGACTGCGCGTCGCAGCGGGATAACCCCCATCAAACTGTGGGGTGATTCTGCGGCTCATTTGCGCTAAAATGGAGGTGGTTTAGGCAAATTGTAATGTTTTCTTT
>JBBQRJ010000229.1:0-7497 GCA_038214955.1 Aggregatilineales bacterium
CACCCAAACTCAGTTCGCCCTACTAGAGTTAACTGATTTCGGTACAGCAACCACACGCCCCACTCAAACCAATTCACCCGATACACGCGCAACCAGTGCGGCAGTTGCAGCCGCTACGCAAACCGCCGCCTTCGCACAAACATCAACGCAGGTGTGGGCGACGAATCAAGCGATTGAGCAAACCCAAACTTCGCGTGCTTTGACCCGCACGATACCAACCGCTACGTCTCGCGTCGTGGCAACCCGCCCTCGATTTACACTCGTGGCGGTCAGCACTAATCCACCCGTGTTAGAAATACCGATTACGCGACCCACATCCATAACGACACTGAATCGAATCGCTGTACGGACAGGGATCACAGCGCGGTTTGAGGGCTGCCCGACAGACACATCGACTCAATTGCAATCACGCTTGAACGGCAATACCCGTGTGCAAACCCTCGATATGCAGTTCGAGAGTTTTGAGCAGGTTGCCGCGCTACAGGGGGATTTAGACCTTGTGCTGTGGGGCTACTGCGAAAACGGGATCCTGTGGCTGCGTGTGAATTTCTTGAAGCGAATCGCGCCGCCGGAAGTGTTCGATCTAGATCGGCTTGAAGTGTCGGAAAACGTCGAGTCGTATGAGTATACGGCGCTCGTTGCTAACGCCGCGATTGATTACCTGTACGGTGATTACGCCAATGCCGCAAATCAATTCTACGAAGCGGCACGCGCCGCGCCGCATGATGATCAACAGCGTCAGTTGTACTTGATGAAGGGCAACAGCTATTTGTTTGCGGGGCAGCCCGCCGATTCGCTCGATGCCTATTTAACGGCGGCGCAAGACACAACGCTGCTGGCAATGGCGTATAACAACCGCGCCATTGCCGAACAAGAGATTTTGTTGAGCGGCGGAACGGCTGAGAATGTCACGGTAGAGAGCGTATTGACCTATCTTGAAACGGCGCATCAAAACACAAGCAGCGCCAACCAGCAAGCGCGGATTTTGACCAACATTGGCTTGGCGAACATCTATTTGGGTGGCAGTGTGGATGAAGCCCGTTCACGCTGTGGCGATGCGATCAACTTCAACAGCGACTATCTGATGGCATATGCCTGTGGTCTGGCTGTGAAAGCGATGGAGATCGACGCAGCACCCAATTCATGTCTGATTACAAACGCTGCGGAAACGCTGGATACCCTCACGCAGTCGTTTGAAGTATCCGAACGGCTCGGTACAAGCGATCCTTACGCGCTGGCAGACACCTTGTTCTGGCAGATGGCAGTCATGAATCGTACTCGGTCTTGTAATCAAAGCACGGGCGACCTTGAGTCACTTCGCCAGCAGCGTACCGACCTATTGAGTCGCCAGCCTATCCTCATGCAGCCGGATCGCTTCGAGTAGGGACGACCCAACGTGGTCGCCCGTTGTGCAGCAAGTTAAGCGATTTGCCGGAGGCTCAAGCCTCCGGCGACCCCCAAACGAAACTTTTTCTGAGTAGCAAACGGGAGGGGACATTGCCCCTCCCCTACAAAATCCATTTTCACGTAACGAAGTTAGCTCCCGATTCAAACCATAACAAAACCTTTATCTTTCAAACGGAATGTTGATCTGTTTGATTAGGGCATATCCACGTTACAATAGATAAACGTCGAATCAATTTTAACGCTTTGGAGGGGGAACGTGAGTCCCTTTGAAAATAAATACGTCATCGGGCTTACCGGGAACATCGCGGTAGGAAAAAGCGTGGTACGCCAGATGCTACAGCATTTAGGCGCATACACCATTGATGCCGATGGACTCACGCATCAGGCGATGTCGCCCGGAGCGCCCGCGTATCAGCCCATCGTCGAGATGTTCGGTAAGTTCATCCTCGATTCGGAGGGGCGAGTCAACCGTGCGACACTAGGCGCAATTGCCTTTGCTGTCCCTGACGCTCTCCCTAAATTAGAGCAAATTATTCACCCATTCGTCGGGCAAGCAGTGGTCGCCCTCGCCAACCGTGCCAAACAGCGCGTGATTGTGGTCGAAGCGATCAAATTGCTCGAAAGCGACCTCGCGTCGATGGTTGATACGGTATGGGTGGTCGATGCGACGGCTGAGACGCAAGTCCGGCGCTTGATGGACAAGCGCAAACTGTCACTTGAAGACGCTCGCCGCCGTATGATGGCACAGCCGCCGCAAGCAGAAAAGATGGCACGCGCCAAAGTGGTCATCAAGAACGATGGCAGCGTCGAAGATACATGGAAACAGGTGCAAGCGGTCTGGAACGCCGTCGTTTCGCCCGCTGTTGGCGGAAATACGATGCCGCAAGCCGTCCCCACCATGCCCGCACAACCCACACCGCAACCCGCGCAGCAGCAAAGACCCGAAAGACCCGTACAGCAGATTGCGCCCACTCAGCGACCCACACAGCCCTCACCGCCACCCGCCGATGCAACGCTGCCTGTTCGCCCGACAGCCCAACCCGTCGCACCTGTTGTCCCGCAGACCTCCTCTTTGCTGTCACCGAAAACCGAAGTCGGCATTCGGCGCGGAATGCCCAACAACGCCGATTTGATTGCCAAATTCATCAGCCGTGTCTCCAGAAGCCCGGTTGATCGTATGGACATTATGCTGGCGTTCGGGCAAAAGAGCTTTTTGCTGGCGCTCGGTGATAACGACGTTTTGATCAGTGTGATCGGTTGGCAGGTGGAAAATTTGATCACCCGTGTGGATGAATTCTATCTCGACCCGACTGTCCCGCGTGATCCGGTGATCAGCGCGTTGGTCGTGGCAATCGAAGAAGCATCCCGCGAATTACAAAGCGAAGTCAGTTTTATTTTCTTGCCGAAAACAGTGTCGCCCGATGTGATTCAGGCGTTCGTGACCAATGGCTATCAACCGTTGAACCTGACAGCGATCAAATTCCCGGCATGGCGTGAAGCCGCTCACGAAATGGTATCGCCCGACACACAAGGCTTGATCAAACAACTTCGGGCTGACCGGATCATGAAACCAATTTAAGAGGAATTATGCAGCAACAAACTTCTGCACTACTCGCACTGCCGCCGATTCGCTGGGCGAGTCGGCATCCCCGTGTCGCGGCATGGATCGCGCTGTCGCTTGGTATGGTGATTCTACTGGTGATCGAAGCGCGGGAAATCGGCTTGCTGCCGCTGCAATGGGTGGCGTTGATCGCCGCGTCGGTGCTGGTCGCCGGGGCGTGCATCTGGATCGTCAGTTGGGAAGACCGCGACGAGGAAGAACCCGCCGCTGTTCCAACAGACGAATCAACGACCAGCGAGACCGATACAACGGCGTAAAACCACCCTCACCTCTCTCCGAAAAGCAGCCTCACCCCCCAGCCCCTCTCCCAAGTGAGAGGGGAGACAAGCAGACTCGTCAAGTCCCCTCTCCTTTTTTCGGAGAGGGGATTTAGGGGTGAGGCTGTCTTGTAAGGGGTGAGGCGTAATACGTTAGCGCACGTTCAGCGCACCGACGCCGCCGCTATAACGGATGTTGATCTTGCGGGTCGATTCCCCGTAGTTAGGCGACTGCCAGACTCCGCTTTTGCCCAAAAATTCATCGCTGCCGCTGATGCGAGTGAAACTGGCGGGTACGTTGATGTCACCAATGCCCGCTTTACCTTCAACGCGCACTGCCGCGCCCTGTGGGATGCGAATATCTACTTCACCCACGCCGCCGTGAACGGTGATGTCTGCGACTGCGCCCGCGCCAATATCCACATTGACTTCGCCCGTGCCAGCACGTATTGTCAGGTTAACCGATGCTTCGGCGGGAATATCGACATCCAACTCACCCACGCCGCCATGAAGCGTCGCGCTGTACAGTTCAGACGAGCGCGGCAGGGTCACATGAAATTCACCCGTGCCACCATTCAGCGAGACTTTGCCCGGTTTGAGTGTCGCCAGCGAGAAATGACATTCGCCAACGCCGCCGTGAATATCCAGTTCAAGGGGGATATTCGGGGTCAAGCCAACTTTCCATGTGAGGTGATGATGTCCCTTGCCCAACCATGTCAGCGCGTGGCGGAACCATTCGCCCGGAGTCGTGTTCTGGTTCAGGCTGACGACTTTTTCCGTCTCGCCGCCAACGACAAAATTGATGTCACCAATATAGGTGAGGTCAGCGTCGATCAGGTTGTCCGAGCCTTCCAACATATAGACGTTGGTTTCGCCCGCTGACAAGTCCAAGCGTACCCGTGCTGAGGTCGCGCTGCCAACCGCTTCGGTGAAAGTCGCGCTCTTAACTTCGACTTCTTCCGGCGAACCTAATGACCGGAAAAAATCGCCAATTTGATCGCCCAATTTCTCGAATGAGAAAGACCATTCGACTTTGTACTGTTTCTGGTTTTCCTGTTGCTCGTTCATTTGGCTTACCCCTACTTATCACATCGTTCTATGTGGTAATACGGAGCAAGGGTGCAAAATGTTGCAAACTCATCAACGGCAAATTGGGGGTCCTTCTGGCGGGTATGTCCAACGCTGCTGAATGTTTTCATCTGCTGTCATGGTGCGAAACTCATTGTACAGGCTGATCAAGTTCGGGCAGTCGCCTTGAATTTCGGCGGCTTGCCCCTGAATATACCAGCACTCAAAACGGCGTTGATCGACAGGGACATCTTGCATCACTTGAAGCGTAGAACAACGGTTGAGCGCGGTTTGCGCTTGCTCGAACTGCCCCTGTAAGAAATATTCCATGCCCAGTCGATACCAGCCGTCAGACCAGTTAGGCGCACGTTCGGTCACTTCGGTGCAGTAGGTCGTCGCCATTTCCCGTTCGCGCATCAAACTAGAGAGTTCGCACAAGCGTAACCGCGCCTTGACGTTGTTATCGTCGTGAACCAGCACATCGTAATAGGCGACGGTTGCCGCGTCACTATCACCGAGCAGGAGGGCATATTGCGCTTGCTCAAAGTAGAGCAACACCAGATTTGGATTGAGTGCAATCGCAGACTCGATGGTCTTGAACGCATCTTCATACGCGCCAAGATCGCTCTGGCTGATGGCTTGCGCCCGCAGTGCGTCAACTCGCATCCATCCGGCGGCGGTATCGAGCGCCCGCGTGCTTTCCCTCAACGCAACCTCAAAACTGCCGACGCTGCCATATGCCAGCGCCAACGCAATCCGCGCTAAGGCATTGTTGGGTTCCTCTTCCAATACTTTCCGTGCAGCTTCTGCCGCCGCAGAGGGATTATTCATTGCGACCAGCGCGAATGCGTGCGCCGCCCGAATATGCGTATTCAGCGGGTCGATGCGTTCCGCTTCGGTGGTGACTTCCAGCGCCAACTGCCGATCTACAGCGCGGTTGTACTCGCCATAACTGCGATAGATCAACGCCCGTGTGAGCAGTAGTACGGCGTCTGGTTGGGCGGGCTGCTGCATGAGTATCTGCCGCGCAATGCTGATGGTTCCCGTCAGATCGCCGCGCTCGAAGGCGTTGTAAGCAGACATCAGCACATCGGTGTTCATGCCCGAAATGGTTTGCTCTGGCGCACGCCAGCGCGATAGCCATGCGAAAACACCCGCTCCGATGCCTCCGATCACGATGAAAAGGAGGATGAACGACAGACAACCCGATTGCCGACGGCGGCGAAAGGTAAGCCGCGACTGAGTACGTTGGATTCGCATGATGGATCACGCCAGTTTGTTGGAAAACGTGGGATAACTATGCTTATTGTAACGTGCGTAATAGAGTGGCGCACGTTAAATTTGGAGCAAAAGAATCAAGGTTTTTCGTGAAGAAATAGCCTCACCCCCCAACTCCCTCTCCGAAGGGAGAGGGGGCGCAAACCGGAGCAGCAAAGTCCCCTCTCCTTTTTTTCGGAGAGGGGATTTAGGGGTGAGGCTGAGTTAAATTTAGAATGGCATCGTTGAGGTGGGGTCGAACGGAATATCGTTATAGCGAATTTCAAAATGCAGATGAGGACCCGACGAGTTACCTGAGTTTCCAGATGCGCCGATCACCTGCCCCGCGCCAACTATCTGCCCGCAACCAACGCTAATCTGGGACAAATGACCGTACAGCGTCGTGAAAGCGCCGTGTGCCAGAACGATGGCATAGCCATAGCCCCACGTACTCCACCCGCGAAAGATCACCGAACCGCCGTTCGCCGCATACACAGGCGTTCCCTCCGCAGCGGATAGATCAACGCCGGTATGGAAGGACGAAAAGCCTCGTGACCACGAATAACTGCCTATCGGCTTCACCCACCCGCCGCCACCGCCGGGATTATCGGTCAAGCCGCACGACCCGGGATCGCCGGGGGCAAACGAAATCATGCCGCCCGCGTTGCCGTTGCTGGCATCGCCGCCCGTGCGTTCAACACGCACATTCCAGCTAATCTGCTCGGCTTCACCGCCGGGAATAACCACTTGCGTCCCGCTGGCAAGCGTTCCCTCTGGACTGCTCACGGGTAGATTGTTGTACTCCGAGTCGAGGATGACATACGGGTCAACGCCAAATTCTTGAGCAATGCTGTTGACACTGCGCTCGTTATTCACGGTGATAAATGCGCCATCGACGGGGAGAATATTGATAATGCGCCCCGGTCGCAGCCCACCGATGATGTCACGCGAATTTGCCCACGCGATGCTTTCTGGTTTCAAACCAAACCGATCCGCGATTGCATAAATGGTGTCGCCCGCCTGAACCGTATACTGCACGACTTCGCTGCGGGGGCGGTCTGGCACGATGGTGAACGGATTGTAATCGTTACGCACGACTTCCAGCCCGGTACTAACGTTCAAAGGCTGTAGTGGTGTATTCAAAAGCGCCGCCGCTTGATCGGGACTCAGCGTGGGGATGAGTCCGACATTGATCACGCCGCCGTCGTCCTGTGTGATGGGCGCGTCGGTTGGGGGATCGGGGATGGTCGCCGTTGCGCTGATAGTCGATTCTGCGTTGGGAGCGGGAGGCGGGTTGTTGGGCGCAAGCAGAAGCAGCGCCGTCGCAACCGTGAGCGCCGCCGCGCCAATCAGCGACAGAAAACCGACGGTTCGCCGCCACGCGGGGACATCCTGAACGGTTTTGATCCGTCCGGTGTCTGCAAGGTGATCGGGAATCGGTTCTTCTATATTCAAAAGTGGCATTGTTAAAAAACCTCATCTTTACCCAATGACGAGGGTTATCCTAGCGCCATGCGGCATGAGAAGCAAGGTTACACATGGAAAGCAGGGGAATCGTAGGGACGCCGGCTTAACCTCACCCCCCAGCCCCCTCTCCGAAAAGCGAGAGGGGGAGAAAAGCAGACTCCTGGAGTCTCCTCTCCTTTTTTCGGAGAGGGGATTTAGGGGTGAGGTGAGCAGTTACGGCAGTTCGATCACATCCAACGCGAACGGAAGCTGCGGATCGACCACCGGAATCACGAGCGAGGCTTGATCGAAATTGCTCACAACCAGGCGATTCGGCGCGGCGAACTCGACATCACTTGCGCCGCGAAACAGCCCCGCAATGTAATCGAGCGCCGTACCGTTGATGCGTGCGATCCCGTTTTGCGACAGCGCCGCCACGTA
>JBBQRJ010000230.1:0-7433 GCA_038214955.1 Aggregatilineales bacterium
TGTCAGTTTGACCCCCACCCCGCTCGCTGCGCTCGCCTCCCTCCCCCGAATTCAGGGGAGGGCGAAAACACGAGTCTGCTTGCTCCCCTCCTCGAATTCGGGGAGGGGTCGGGGGTGGGGTCAGAAATAACGATCTGCGTAAGGCGACTTACTTACGAACCAGCAGGACTAATGCCACCGGTCAAGATCAGGTACGGCATAAAGTGATCCGCGCCTGCATTGTTATAGATGGGGTCATCGCTGGCGGGCGCATCAAGAAATGTGCGGTTCAGCGGATTATTGCCATAACGTTCCCAGAGGGGAACAACGGGCAGCAGTTCGTTGAACGAGAGGGCAAGCTGATCCACCAACGCCCGTTGTGCGTCCATGTCTGTGCCTTCGCCAGACGCAACTGCCGCATCAAACACGTTCAGGGTGCCGCCGCTGTAAGTAACTTCCGTAGCGAAGCGCATACCGCCGCCAATACCTTCACCTGCCAACTCACCTTGACCATTGTAGCGATTGTAGGGTTCAAGGTAGCTTTGACCGGGGAATGGGCTTGCAGCGCCCCAGTTGCGAATTGCCAACTGGAAGTTGCCATCATACACATCCTGCTGTTGTTGTTGGAACTGGACACCGCGTGCGGTGATTTCAAAGCCGAAGTCATTAAGCTGTTGCGTCGCGTTTTCTGCTGCGCCTGCCCAGTCGAGGAATTCCGCCGGGAAGATCAGTTCAAACGCCATACGGTTGCCTTGATCATCAAGCCACACACCATCATCACCGCGTGTGAAACCAATACCTTCCAGAAGCGATGCTGCCATTTCGGTATCGTAGTCGTAGGTGTTCAGGGAGTCTAACGTTTCTTCTGAGAGCCACTGTTCGGTGAGGTTATCGCTGAAACCGCACATGCAGTCAACAGCAATGCCCGACTCGCCAAGACTGACGAAACCGTTTTGTTCGCGGTCAATGGCATATGCCATCGCCTGACGCACTTCTGGACGATCAAGAGGCGATACGCTGTGGTTCACATACAGGGCGGGACCCGTGTAAGCAGCACCACGAATGATGTCAAGTCCACCATCAACAAATGCTTGTTCAGTCGCTGGCGGGAAACCATGTGTCGCATACCACAAATCGCCATTGCTCACGAGCGGTGTCACCTGATCGGTTTCACCATTCCACACAACAACGCGGTCAAATTGCACGATGTCGGAGTTTAGACCGCCTTCGTTCTTGACCAGCACAACATTCACATCGCTGATATTTTCGGGCAGCATGACGTAAGGTCCAGCCGAAACGAACAGTTCTGGACGGAATGTCGTCAGTTCAGTGACCAAAGCATCAAATTCTGCGACACCAGCCCGTGATCCGGCGTCAATCAAGGGTTGAGCGCGGTCAGCAAACGTGCCGTAAACACTGGTAGGCGCAATTGCCGTCGCAAGCAAGCGATATTCCGCGAGTGGCGAGGGCGCACCCATCGTAAAGCGTGCCGTAAGTTCATCGACTGCTTCAACGCGGGTAATATAATTCCATACGGGGCGACCAATCAAGTAGCCGGTATTGAAGCTCGTCACCACATCCTGAGCCGTTACGGGTGTGCCGTCGCTCCATGTAACACCGCTCTTGAGCGTAACAACATAATTGTTGTCAGCATCAAAGCCGAAACTCTCTGCAAGCATTCCTTCATACGTTCCCGTAGACCATATGTAAACCGCTGACGACGGTTCCATCAGGTCTTGGTATGTGTTGCCACCCAAATTGATGACGTTGCTGGAAAACGTATTGAAGTGACCATCAGGGGGAAGCTGATAGGGCCATGCGATGTTGATGGTGGTTTCATCCTGAGCGCCGACAGCACTAAAAGATAGGATGAGCAGTACGCTGATAAAGAAAAGAATAAAGTGCTTCCTGTTCATTGCAGACTCCTTGTATATTTTGAGCGTATTTCAATAGGACTTCATATACTGGTACAAAATACGATTACCATGTGGGTAAGAGACACGTTAAGTAAGTTAGTTTACTTGCCTTACCCAGAACTTCATGTTACAGTGCCTATGTCTAACATACATTCACTAAACTAACAAGTCATTTGTGATAGTAATTGTGCATTTCCAACAAGTTTAGCTTGTTTTCATAAATCGCTGCTTCCAATCTGGAGCTTTCATGCGTAATCCTGTACTACTTCCAAACCCTCGCAGTATTTCGTTTTCTGATGGGGAACTCTCTCTTTCTGAACTCGCTGGTTTTATTGCCCTTAACGCGAATCCGGCTGCGACCCTGTTTTTCACGGGGCTACGCGCTCAAGCCGCGCTCAAACAATATGCGAATGTCGAGTGGGACATCGCGGGGGGTGATCACCCTGCCCCGCTGACTATTTCAGTGGACGCAAGTGATACGAGAGCGCAAAGCTACTCCCTGTCGATTCATGCGAACGGCATTCAAATTATTGGCACAGACCTTGCAGGCGCATTTTATGGCGTATGCACCCTAACCCAACTGCTGCAAAACTATGGGGCAACGCTGCCACTGTTGGAAATCACGGACACTCCCGAAATTCCTGTACGCGGCGTCATGCTAGACATCAGCCGTGACAAAGTACCCACTATGGAAACGCTCTACAGATTAGTCGATATGCTGGCAAGTTGGAAGATGAATCAATTTCAACTGTATACCGAGCATACGTTTGCTTACAGGAAGCATCAAGTCGTGTGGGAGAAAGCGTCACCGATCACTGCTGAGGAAATTCTCGCGCTGGATGCCTACTGCCGTGAACGCTACATTGATCTTGTGCCGAATCAAGCAAGCATCGGACACATGCAGCACTGGTTCATGCACAAAGAATATCTTGCGATTGCTGAGACTGAAGAAGGCTTAGTCTCAGGTCATGGTGACAAGCAAGAATATCCGTTCAGTCTATCGCTCGCTGTACCGGAAACGATGCCCTTTCTCGAAGGCTTATACGACGAACTTTTGCCTAACTTCACCAGTAAGCTGTTCAACATTGGCGCAGATGAGACGTTTGATCTGGGTCAAGGTCGCAGCAAGGCGCTGCTTGGTCATCGGGGTAAAGGTGGGTTATACCTCGACTTCCTGCTTCAAATTTACCAGCGCGTAAAGCAACGCGGACGCACAATGCAGTTCTGGGGCGATATTCTTATTGAGCATCCCGAACTGGTTCCAGAAGTGCCAAAAGATACGATTGCGCTGGCATGGAATTACGACAGCGACTCTAATCTCCCCGAACAGGCTGCTATTTTTGCAAAGTCGGGTATCCCCTTCTACATTTGCCCCGGCACGTCCAGTTGGACATCGATTGCAGGGCGCACGGACAACATGATGGGCAATCTTCGTATTGCTGTAGAGAGTGCGATAAAGCATGGAGCAATCGGCGTTCTCGTCACCGATTGGGGCGATTTAGGACACTGGCAGCAAACGCCGATCAGCTATCAAGGGCTGGCGTATGCTGCTGCGCTCAGTTGGGCATATGAACCGAATGTCAGCATTGATTTGCCAGCGGTAGTCTCCAATTTTGCCTTCCACGATCAAACAGGCGTGATGGGCAAGTTAGCTTATCTGCTGGGCAATGCTTACCAGAAACCGGGAGTTTTAGTGCGGAATGGTAGTTTCCTGATGTGGATTTATCACTTCACCCTCGACCAATTTCCAACCGCACGATATGCTCGCTGGCTGGAGGGAAACAATCGGGAAGCCTTGAAGGATCGTCCACTGCTTACGCGCAACCTTCATGAAACCATCAACTACATCGATGAGGTGATGGCGGACATGGAAAACGCTCAAATGCAAGTTCCTGACGCAGACATCATTAAACGCGAGTTTGGCTTAACGGCGCGTATGCTTAAACATGGCGCGAAACGTGCGCTTCTGGAATTAGAAGATGACTCGGTGAGCAAAGAATCTCTGCTTGCGGACATGGATGAGATCATCACGATCTATCGCCAGAATTGGCTAACCCGTAATCGCCCCGGTGGATTAGATGATAGTGCTGCGCGGTTGTTACGAGCGCGTCAAACCTACACAACCTAAAGCGCATGGGCTGTAAAATGAAAGGCAGATGACGATGACTCCAATTACAGCAGTGGTGCTTGGAGCGGGTGGGCGCGGATCGATTTACGGGGCGTATGCGCTGAATCATCCACAGGATATTGAAATCATCGCTGTAGCAGAACCTCACCCGGAACGGCGGGCGCGTTTTTCCACCCTGCACGACATCGCACCTTCTCATCAATTTAACTCGTGGGAAGATGTGATGCGTGCTGGTAAGGTCGCTGATGTCGTGATCAACTGCACGATGGATCGTATGCACATGGAGTCTACGCTTGCGGCGCTCAATACGGGTTACGATGTGCTGCTTGAAAAGCCCATGTCGCCTATCCTTCACGAGAATGTACGCCTTGTGCAGGTTGCCGAAGAACTTGGACGGCATCTACAAATTTGCCATGTGCTGCGCTATTCGCCGTTCTGGGAGGCGTTGCGTGCTGTTGTCCAGTCGGGCAAATTAGGTCGTATTATCAGCGTGGATCACCGTGAGAATCTCGTTTACTGGCACATGGCACATAGTTATGTACGCGGGAACTGGCGCAATATTGCTGATGCGGGTCCCATGATTCTGGCGAAATGCTGTCACGATTTTGATATTCTGTATTGGATTTTACGCACGCCCGTCGCTTGGCTCAGTTCGTTTGGTTCGCTCAGTCACTTTCGAGCGGAAAATGCGCCGGAAGGTGCGCCAGCCTACTGCTTGGATGGATGTCCGGCGGAAGAAAGCTGTAAATACTACGCGCCACGCCTCTATGCACGCGATACCAATGGGATGCCCTGGAATGCGGTTGCGCTCATGCCAACGGTAGAAGCGCGGTTAGAAGCCTTAAAATCGGGACCTTATGGGCGCTGTGTCTATCACTGCGATAATGATGTTGTTGATCATCAGGCGGTCACCATGGAACTGACCGATGGGACGACGGTTAACCTACTCATGCAGGGACAGAGTGACGAAGAGGGACGCACGATGCGTTACGATGGGACACATGCCACGCTGTTTGGTAGATTCGTAAAAAACCGTTATCAGCTAACCATCCGTTATCACCGTACCGGAGAAGAAGAAGCTATTCCGATAATCGTTAAGGATCAAAGTGGACATGGCGGCGGAGACTTCGGGATCATCCGCAGTTTTATTAATGCCCTGCATGGGCAACCTGACGATAGTGTGACCACTGCCCGTGAGTCGCTTGAAAGTCATCTGCTCGCCTTCGCCGCCGAGGAAGCGCGTCTAGACCATAGTGTCATCCATATGCAAACGTATCGAGCGCGTGTTGATGCAGAAGCGCGGAAGCTTTACACCTTAGGTTAGACGTTGAGTAAGTATTTCGCTGGAAAGTTACAACGCCTATAGTTCAGGAAGTATCAGTTCATCTTCAGAGTCACACAAATGAGAATACTCGAAACTGAAAGACTCGTTATCCGCTATTTAACCCAAGATGATGCGGAATTTATTCTTGAACTGTTAAACGAACCCGACTTTATCCGCTATATCGCTGATCGTGGGGTCAGAACCCCTGATGACGCTCAAAATTACATCAAAAACGGACCCGCCGCGAGTTATGCAAAAAACGGTTTCGGCTTATTCGCCGTTGAACTGAAAGAAACTGAAATCCCAATTGGCATGTGCGGGCTTATCCGGCGTGATGTGCTGCCTGATGTCGATATTGGCTATGCACTGTTGGAACGCTACTGGAATAACGGCTACTCCTATGAAGCTGCTGCCGCTGTGTTGGACTATGGTTATAAGGTCATCGGCTTGAAGCGTATTGTGGCGATCACCTCGCTGGATAACGATGCATCTGCGAAAGTGTTGGAGAAAATTGGACTTCAGTTTGACCGAATTATCAACTTGCCCGGTCTCGGTGGCGAGAGCAAGTTGTTTGTGCCAACGAGCTAAATTGCTAACTTAGCTTGTAGGTGGAAATGCTGTTGACGAGACGACTGGAGCAGGTTGATCAGTAAAGAGAAGTATGGCTAGAACCCTGTGATATGTGTATGGGGACTCTCATTCAGTCTGGCATTAAAACTGTCATTTTCTTCTGCCAGACCCCTCTAGTGGTGCTATATGAAGGTCTCAGCATCTGTAATAGCCAGATACAGCAGCGGGAGGGCAACACACATCGTCGCCCTCCCGTCTAGCACCCCTTAGGCAACCGCGAATCGATAAATGGTCGTCGTCTGGTAGGTTTCACCCGGTCTTAAGACGGTAGAGGGAAAATCCGGTTGGTTCGGCGAGTCAGGGAAATGCTGCGTTTCGAGAGCAAAGCCGTCGCTCTGCCGGTAAATATGACCGCTCGACCCGACCAGCGTCCCGTCTAAGAAGTTCCCCGCATAGAATTGAAGACCCGGTTCCGTCGTCCAGACTTCGAGAACACGCCCGGAGTCTGGATCAGAAATTCGAGCCGCGATCATCATTGAATTGTCGGTCAAGTCTTCGCGGTTCAGCACGAAGTTGTGATCGTAACCACGACCAGCCACGATTTGTTCATGGTTGGAACGTTGTCCATGACCAAGCGGTTTGGGTATCCTGAAATCAAAAGGCGTTCCTTCAACAGGCGCAAGTTCACCCGTTGGGATCAGGGTTTTGTTAATCGGGGTATAACGGTTGGCATCAATCCATAGAATATGATCGTAAATGTCGCTCGTTCCTTCTCCCTGAAGATTGAAGTAGGCGTGGTTCGTCAGGTTGACGACTGTGGGAGCATCAGTAGTACCAGCGTATTCCATGCGAAGCGCGTTGTCATTGGTGAGGGTGTAGGCAACGGTAACATCAAGATTACCCGGATACCCTTCTTCTCCATCTGCGCTTAAATAGTGGAGCGAGACGCCTACTTCACCATCTCCCCTAACGGACTCGGCTTCCCAAACCTTATTATCGAAGCCCACGACGCCGCCGTGAAGTGAATTGACTCCATTGTTCGCCGCCAATTCATATGCTTGACCGTCCAGTGTGAAGCGGGCTTTGGCGATACGATTGGCATAGCGCCCCGTGATACTACCGAAGTACGGGCTTCTCGTTTCATAATCTGCAAGATTGTCGAATCCTAAAATCACGTTCGTCAAGTTGCCATCACGATCAGGCACGCGGATCGACGTTATCGTCCCACCATACGTTATGATTCGAGCTTCCATCCCATTTGCATTGGTCAAAACGTATTCATCAACCGCTTGACCATCCGCCGTCGTGCCAAAAGGATGAACTTCAATAGAACTGTTCTGCGCGTTAACCGAAGTAAACATGACAAGTGTCGCTCCTACTAGAAAAACCAAAAATCTAGCAGGTTTTGCGATTGCAAGCAAAATCGAATTGTCACGGGCATAGGTCAAGCTGCCGATGTTCTAGGCTTCACTCCCACGCTTTGCTGCGTTGATGATCGCTGCGCTCCTTGAGATCG
>JBBQRJ010000231.1:0-7408 GCA_038214955.1 Aggregatilineales bacterium
GACGGGGCAGCCCGTAATTCCGGCACTGCAATATAATCAGCCCTACGGCACGCTCGATTTGCCCGCCTCGACTTATGATCTCGCGGTTGTGCCAGTGGGTGAATCGCTGGAAAATGCGCTCATCCCGGCGGGTAGTTATGCACTGAACAGCGGCACATCGTATGTTGTGTTAGCCTATGGCACGGCGTCCGACCCCCAAGTGATGCTGTTGAGTGCGCCGACGGATGCTGAAATTGATGGGGGCAATGTGCGCTTTATTCACGGCGTGCCAGAAGCTACCGCCGTTGATGTGTACGTCAATGATGCGCTGGTTGCGCCCGCGTTGGCATTTGGTGAACTGACCGAATACATGGCGCTCCCGGCAGGTGACTATAACGTGACCGTGCGGGCTGCGGGTGCCACTGAGAACCTGACTGCCGCGACGATCATGGTTCAGGGTGGCGAATACACCAGCGGTATCGTTCTGGGCAGCACTGAAGCCCTTGAAATGCAAACCTTCTCTGAACAGTTCGGCGCGATTAGCGCCCGTGAATCGGTGCTGTACGTCATCAATGCCATGACCGAAGTGTCGTCGGTGACGGCATCGCTGAGCGAAGGCGACGGCTTGCTGGCAGACATCGCGTCGGGTACGGCGCAATCTGCGCTGGTCGAACCGACTGAACAGGACATCATCATCGGCGTGACGACGGGTGAGGCGGCAGGTGTTGCTCCGCTGGAACTGTCCGGCGTGTTTGGCGGCGTGGTCTACACAGCGATTGTGCTGGATGGTGGCGAACTGATTGTTGACAGCGCCAGCATCGCACAAGACCTCACCAGCGCCCCCAGTGCCGTCGTCGCGGTTGAACCGACGGTTGCAGAAGTAGCGATTCAGCCGACGGCTGCTCCAACAGAAATAGCGGCTGTCCAACCGACGGCGGCACTTGCAACGGCTGTGCCGCAAGGTTCGTTCCCAACTTCGACTTTGCCGCCACAGCCTACCGCTGCGGCGACTCAGTTCACGGGTCCGACGGGGCGCATTTTGCTTGACCCCGGCGCGAACTTGCATTTGCGTCAATACCCGCGTGGCGATGCGCTCTCGTTAGGGCTTGCGCCGTCTGGGACGATTCTGTTGGTGGTGGGTCGTGCAGGCGCTCCGGGTCCCGTGCCGGGACTCGTGCCAACAGCGACGACAACGCCCTACGTTGATCCAGCGACTGTGCTTGAAGAAGATGAAGACCTCGTCCGTGCAGAAACGTGGCTGTATGTGATTTACAACACGCCGGACGGTGGTTCGATCAGCGCGTGGGTGAATGCACAGTTCATCGGCGTGACGGGTGCGAATAGTTTGCCTGTTCGCCTTGCCGATCTTCCTGCTATACCGCTCAATCGCTATGGCGAAGCCAGCAACACAGCGATTCAGCCGCCGTCAGCGCGTCAAAACCCGCTTACGCTGACGATTATCGGCGTAGACCCGTCGGCTAACGTGCATGTTCGTCGCACGCCAACCACCGAAGGCGAATCGCTGGTGCTTGTTTCCAACGGTACGGTTCTGGATTTCATAGGGCTGAACGAAGACCAAGATTGGGCGTTCGTCCGCTATCGCAGTACCGATGGTGGCAGCGTGCGCGGGTGGGTCAATACGCAGTTCGTCACCTATCAGCGTAACGGTCAGCCTGTGACGATTGAAGAACTGGTCACACGCAACGAACTCGAAACCTTTGAAGATACCGAACGCGGCGAAGTTGAAGTACAACCTGCTGGTATCTCACCGACGGCGACCCCGCTGCGTGACACCATTGTGGGCGAAGTCATCAACCTTGATCCGGGTGCGAATCTGCACATGCGCCGCCGTCCAAGCCCAACCGCTGAATCGCTGGCGCTGCTGCCTAACGGAACAACCCTGATCATCACCGCGCAAGAAGTCGATGCCGATGGTCGAATCTGGCTGCAAACCAACTATCAAGGGCAAGACGGATGGGTGTGGAGTCAGTATCTGCGTCTGTCGTTCAATGGTCGCCCGTATGAAATAACGGATGTGCCTTTCCTCGTTGTGCCGTCGGGTACGCTCACCGGAACGCCAGCAGGTTCAGCACCGCCGTCGGGAGGACTCGTTCCGCCGGGATCGACCCCCGCATTACCGGGCAGCGGTTTGTTCGGTTAATTTATCACTGTAACGCAACTACAGGGGTGGGGCGATCAGTCATGCCTCGCCCCTGTATACTTTACAGTGGGTGACACAAACTTTTCATCTTAGAGAGAAATGAATCATGAAACGTGCATTGATCACCGGAATCACCGGGCAAGATGGCTCTTATTTGGCAGAGTTTTTGCTTGCACGGGGATACGAAGTACACGGCACAATCCGCCGCAGCAGCACGACCAACTTTGACCGGATTTATCATATTCAAGACCGGATTAATCTGATTCAGGCTGATCTGTCTGACCTGACGAGCCTGATCTCCGCAGTGCGTGAGTCACAGCCCGACGAAGTGTATAACCTTGCGGCGCAAAGTTTTGTCCCGACTTCATGGGCGCAGCCTGTGTTCACGGGTGAGATCACAGGGTTGGGCGTCACGCGCATGTTAGACGCGATTCGTGCCGTCAAGCCCGATACGCGCTTTTATCAGGCTTCGAGCAGTGAAATGTTCGGCAAGGTGCAGGAAGTGCCACAGCGCGAAGAAACGCCGTTTTACCCGCGCAGCCCGTATGGGGTAGCAAAGGTTTATGGACACTGGATCACTGTCAATTACCGCGAGAGCTACAATTTACATGCGACATCAGGCATACTTTTCAATCATGAGTCGCCGAGACGCGGGCGTGAGTTCGTTACGCGCAAGGTGAGCTACCAAGCCGCGAAGATCAAGCTAGGACTGGCGAACGAACTGCGCGTCGGCAGCCTTGATGCCCAGCGCGATTGGGGGTTTGCGGGAGATTACGTCGAAGCCATGTGGATGATGTTGCAACAGGATACCCCTGACGATTACGTGATCGCCACCGGACAAACCCATACGGTTGAGCGATTGCTTGAAGTCGCGTTCCAAGCCGTTGATTTGAAATGGCGCGATTACACGGTTCAAGACCCCAAGTTTATGCGTCCGGCGGAAGTCGATTTGTTGATCGGCGATCCCAGCAAGGCGGGGCGTCAGTTGGGTTGGGAGCCGCGGGTCACGTTTGAGCAGTTGATCGAAATGATGGTCAAGGCGGACTACGACAAGCTCAAAGCAGAGCGCAACCTGTAATGCTGATTGATACTCACTGTCATCTCAACTTTGACAGTTACGACGCTGACCGCGACACTGTGATTCAGCGGGCGGCAGAAGCAGGAGTCACACGCATCATTATTCCCTCAGTTGATCTGGTCACGGGGCAAGAGGGAATCGACCTCGCAGAACGATACGAGGGGATATTCGCCGCTGCGGGTATTCACCCCAACAGCACAGCCGATTTTACGGACGCCGATCTGGAAAAGATCGCCGCACAAGCAGCGTATCCTAAAGTCGTCGCCATTGGTGAGATCGGGCTAGATTATCATTGGGACGACAGCCCGAAGGCGACTCAGCACCGCGCATTTGAAGCCCAACTGAACCTCGCGGCGCGGCTGGAACTTCCCGTGATCATTCACAACCGTGAAGCGAGTGAGGATGTGATGCGAATTTTAGAGGCGTGGGCAGTCGATTTGCCGCCGTCGCTGAAAGATCGCCCCGGTGTGCTGCATTCGTTCTCCGCGCCCGCCGCGATTGCCGAACGTGCCTTAGCGATTGGCTTTTATCTCGGCTTTACGGGTCCCGTCACGTTTAAAAACGCCGCCGATTTGCGACGCATTGCACAGTCAACCCCGCTGGATCGCATCGTCGTAGAGACGGACGCGCCGTTTCTCACGCCGACGCCGTACCGGGGTAAACGCAACGAACCCGCATATATCCCCTTGATCGCAGAACGGATCGCCGAGCTGAAAACCATGCCCGCCGATCAGTTTGCGGCGGCAACCACCGTTAATGCTGTAAAACTATTCCGATTAGACGGTGGAATGTAGGGAGGCGAGCGCAGCGTCCGGTGTGTTCGGGGGAATCAAACGGACGCGCCGTTGCGCGTCCCTACGAAAAATCCCTCTCTGTTCGGAGAGGGATTGAGGTTGGTTCTACAGTGTGGGGGTCATGACTTCGGTGAGCAGACTGTTGAGTTCTTCTGTGAACTGAGTGAGCATTTCTGCCCCTTCTTCTGCCGTCAAACGGTCATTGGCAACCTGCACATTGATTCGGGCTTCGGCGCGTTCCGTCGCCTCTGCGATGAAGGCGGCTACTTCTACGCCGTTCTCCGTGAGAACTGTTTCCAACGTTGTGCCACCACGAACCTGCTGCATGATCTCACGGGCATCGAGTCCGGTCATTTCGGCAGCCAAGCGCACAATACCAACATCTGCGACTCGTTCCATCGCCTGATCACGTGCATCACCGTTGAGGATGTGGGTGTAGCTTTCCTCCAACTGTGCGATCAATGCGTCTGCCTGTTCCTGCGTCAAACGACCATTGGTGACCGCTGTGTTGATCTCTACCGTTGCATCAGCAACCGCGTCTGCGACCACTGCTTCAATTGTGCCACCGTTCGCGGTGATGACTTCTGCCAGCGTTGCGCCGCCGCGCAGTTCTACGCCCAATTCGATACGGTTCAAGCCCGTTGCATCCATGACCGACTGCACGAGGAAGAAATCGCGTTCGCCAGACTGACCACCGCCGCGCCGTTCGTCACCCATACCGCCGGGGCGTCCACCTTGACCGGGACGCCCACCGCCGAAGCCCATCCCGCCATCACCCATGCCTTGACCCTGACCCGGTTGATCCGGCGGGGGAGTATCCTGTGCATTCGCCGCTACAGCGCCCAGTGCCAGCGACCCGATCAACATTACGGTTACACCCAATTTCTTTGCGTTCATCTCGTTATCTCCTATGTATGTCAAATCAGCTACACCCTTAGAATGCGGCTCAGATGTAACCAAATTCACGAGAAATTGAAAAACTTTGGTAAAATCCGCCACATGATTGACCTAAGCATTCTCATTGTGAGTTGGAACGTTGCTGATTTGCTGGCAACCTGTATCGAGACGATTCTCGCAGGGCAGGGCGATCTCTCGCTGGAAATCATTGTCGTGGACTCTGCCAGCGGCGATCAAACTGCTGTCCTGCTGCGGGAACGATTCCCACAGGTGATTGTGTTGGCACAAAGCGAAAATGTCGGTTACACGCGGGGCAACAACATCGCGTTAGCGGCGGCACGCGGACGCTATCTGTTTTTGCTCAACCCGGACACAGAAATTATCGGAGATGCGCTGCCCGTTATGATCCGCTACATGGATGCACATCCTGACGTGGGGATTGTGGGGGCGCACACCTTCAATAGTGACCGCCTGACGACTCAATCCACGCGGCGGCACTTCCCGACTCCCGCGCTGGCGTTCTTTGAAAGCACATGGCTGCAACCGCACGCGCCCAAGTCGATGTTGGATCGCTATTACGTCAACGATGGCGCTCCCGAAGCGACGACCCGTGAGGTCGATTGGGTGCAGGGGTCGGCACTGCTGGCGCGGCGTGAGGTCTACACGCAGATTGGCGGGTTGGATGAAGGCTACGTCATGTATTCTGAGGAATTAGACTGGTGCAAGCGTGCTAAAGACGCGGGCTGGCGCGTGGTCTACCTCGGAGACGCGCATATCGTGCATCACGGCGGCGCAAGCACGGCACAGGTGATCGCCCGTTCGCATATCTATTTTCAGCAAAGCAAAATCCGGTATTTTCGTAAGCATCACGGCGCGTTGATCGCTGCGGTTTTGCGCGTGTTCCTGCTGCTCAACTACGCTTTTCAGCTTACCGAGGAAAGCATCAAGTTTGCGCTAGGGCATAAACGCGATTTGCGGCGTGGGCGCATTCAAGCCTACACACAGGTTTTGCGTTCCGGCTTAAAGGGGACTTGATGCGAATCGGGTTTATCACGGGCGAGTATCCCCCGATGCAGGGCGGCGTCGGCGCATACACGCGCATTCTGGCGGGAAATATCGCCGCACAAGGGCATGAAGTTCATATTTTAAGCCGTGTCGGGACAATCAACGATGATCCGGCGATTCAGCTTGCGCCGCTGATCAAACAGTGGACGCTTGCCAGTTTGCCCGCGATTCGCACATGGGCGCAGGGACTCGATGTGATCAATGTGCAGTATCAAACTGCTGCATTCGATATGTCGCCGCTTGTGCATTTTCTGCCTCACTTGATCAGGCGTCCCGTCGTTACGACGTTTCACGATTTGCGCCATCCATATCTATTTCCGAAAGCGGGCGCTTTACGTGACTATATCGTGATGCATCTTGCGCGGGCGTCTAGCGGGGCGATCACGACGAATTACGAGGACGCGCTCAAGCTGGCGGCGCTGCCGAATTCGGCGCTCATCCCGATTGGTAGCAACATCCTCGAACCGTTGGGCGACGATTTTGATCAGCGTGTATGGCGCGAAAAGGCTGGAGCGGGTGAGGGTGATTTTCTGCTGACGTACTTCGGGTTGATCAACCGGAGCAAGGGGTTAGAACCGTTGCTCGAAAGCCTGTCTAAACTGCGTGCGAACGGCGTTCCGGCACGGCTGATCATGATCGGGAATGCCGGGACGAGCGACCCGACGAACGCCGCTTACATGACCGAAATCGACGCGCTGATCGAACGTTTGGAACTTAGCCCATATATTCATCGCACGGGCTATATTGATGATGATACGATGATCGGTGCTTATTTGAGCGCGTCGGACGCGGTGGTTTTGCCGTTTGCCGATGGTGCATCCTTCCGACGGGGGAGTCTCATGGCGGCGATTCGCTATGCTTGCCCGATTGTCACAACTGAGCCGCGTATTCACATTCCCACTTTTCAAGATCACGAAAACATGATCTTTGTGCCACCGGACGATTCTCATTCGCTGACTCATGCGCTGCACCGCCTGTATGAATCGCCTGATTTACGCGAACGGCTCAAGCAGGGGGCGAAGGTGTTGGCGCTCGATTTCGATTGGGCGGAAATTGCGCGGGATACGGTCGAGTTTTACGAGCAGGTAGTGAAATCGTAGCCCCGTTATGAAAAGCACCCTCGCCCCTCTCCGAAAAAAGAGAGGGGGCGACAGTTTGCCAATTCACCGCCAGAGGCTAAAGCCTCCGGCTACCAGAAAAGCCTGTAAGCCTCCTTTAGGAGGCTGGTTAGCCCCGTGAACGTGGCTTTCTTCCCATAGCCCAACCCTTTGAGAGTGGGGCGGCAGAAACTGTCAAATTGTCATCCTTTGTAATCAAATTTTAGATCGAGGGAGTGAATATGCGAAACAGATTGTTTTTAACTCACCTTACGCAGATCGTTATTTCTGACCCCACCCCCGACCCCTCCCCGAATTCGAGGAGGGGAGCAAGCAG
>JBBQRJ010000232.1:0-7351 GCA_038214955.1 Aggregatilineales bacterium
GCCGCCGTGCGATATACCGCAGATTTAGCGCCTGAGCGCGAATTTTGCCTGCGCCCAGTGCCTTTGCAATGTCTACACCGCGCCCATCGTACAGCGACTCTAACTGCGCCCGGCGTGTAGCAACGACGGTTGTCAGCGCCGACGATACGATTGACGCATAATTCCCCGCGAAGGCGTCGATAAAATGTACTGCTATACCCGCTTCGCTGCACGCCGACACTGCCGCTGCGCTGATACTTGCCCCGCGCGTCATCACTTGGATACTACGCAAGTACAGCAGCGGCGCTTCGACCGCATTGCCCGATTTTTGTTCTACGCGGATACGTTTTCCGCTCAACCCGATAAACGAACCGGGTTCTGTAATGACCAAATCTTCAATAATAGCCATGTTTTGTCCTCCACCGCTCAACGACCTATCACGATTCCAAACTACCGTGCCGACTTGGAGTCATTCGTGACTCCAAGTCGGAATCCCCTAGCGCCAGTGATACAGGACGTTATACCAACCGCCGCCCTTGATGGCGTTCTTCCCAACTTGCAGCGCTTGCCCGACCAAAATATATGGCAGCAGCGCCCCTAGTTCGCCTTCATACTGCACTTCGCCGATAAACCCGCTGGAGGGCTTAGTCGTCCCGTCTATGCGCGAATGGCTCCACATCTCCTGCCAGCGAGTCGCTGTGTGGGTGATGCGAACCACTTCGGCGGCGGGCAGCAGATCATGAAACGGTATCCAGACCGGCGCTGCATACAGATCGCTGATTTGGCGGATGCGTTCGGTCAACCGTTGGAACCATGGTCGAAAATCCGGTTGATGGCAGAGCGCCCCACGGTCAACGATTCGTGTTGGTGTCAAAAACTGCACATTCAACTGTGTCGGATGCAGCAGCTGTGCGAACTGCATATAAATCTCTGCCGATGGCGGCGTGGGCAGCGGCGCGATCTGCTTCCCCGCACGGTCGAGGATCGGCGTCTTTTGTTTCGTCAAAGGGTCAATAGCACGGACTTCGCTTAGGGTGTAGCGCGTATGCTTGCGGTTGCGTCCGACCCCTACCGCACCCATCGCCGCCACCGCTGAGATCAACAGCGGCGCGGCATCCACCCCACGTCCGTACAACGCCATCGTGAAAGTCTGTTCCTCACCTTTCACAAATGGCTGCGGCGGACGAATGGCGATAGGACGGGGAGCATCCTTGCCCCCCGTTTTTTGTAGGTCTTCCAACCGCATCAGCCACGCTACCAGATTAGTGTCCGTATCATAGCGCGACTGGGCGGCGTCGCCCGTGTCATACATGGCGGCAAGCGTTTCATACAGTGCGCCGCGCAAACTTGATCCCGGGTTTGCGCCCAGATCGAGTGGGTGATCGCCCGCCAAGACGAATTCCAGCACTGTGATCGGGATCATACGCCGCCTCGGTGGCGCTCATACACGGTATGTCCCGCGCCATGCCGCACCAGTACATAGGGAACAGTGACGGTATACGAACGCCTTGCTCCTTTTGCCTTTGGGTTCCAAATCGAGATGTCATCAAAGGTCGCCCCCGGCATGATGTCATCCATACGCTGCAAAAAACCTAAAGACAACCCGCCCGCACTTCCCGCCGACAAATTTACGAAACCGTCGCCCTGATCAGGGGCGGTGGCATCCAACCCATCACCGATCCACTGAAAAAATCCGCCCCGCCGCCCGAAATAATTGACGGCGGTGAAGGCTCGGCGCAGGGTCGCTGCGCTGGCGTCGTCCTCCAGTGCGATGGCGACGGTCATCTCGCCCGCATGAAAACAGAATTCACGTTGGGCAATCGTGCTGCCCCAGACTTGCTCTTTATCTGCTGTGGGGCGTAATACCTTCTGAAAGGTGCGATTGACGGCAACCGCGCCCGGCACGCGCAAAAATACCTCTAGATCGCGGATGACTGGAAAGAGCGCTCGCGTTTGGGTTTCGCCTTCCGCCCGAATGATGCGGTCGATCAACGCCAGCTTCAGGGCGTAAGGTGTCGGGCAGACCAGCGACTTGCCGCCGCTGGCAGTCGTGTTCGACGGGCGTAAGCCGAACGCCGATACTGGCACATAGTTCACATAAAGCCACATGCTTTTACCCTCGATAGGTACCCGGTGTGCTGGTCTCGAACAAAGTTGCAAGCTGACTGAGTAAGGTTTCGCCGCCCGCAAATGGCAATACCTCGACGGCATTGTCGCCATGCAGACGGTTGATCCCGGCGGCGATGTCGATGCCGCGCCCGATGTAGTTGTCGGTCAGCGGACTGATCAAGGGGGCAGCGGCGGCGGTCTGCGATACGCTGACGAAGCCCTCGATCTCCACAATGTGCGGTAGTTGGGTCGATGTCAGCGCACCCTTCGGATGCAGCAGGGTTTGCGCCAGCGCCGCCAGCACCACTCGCAGTCGTTCGGCACGCTTCTCCGGTGGGATTGGATACTGTTGGGTAATGTCATTAAAACCGATGGCGCAGGCATCGACATGCGCGACGAAAGCATACACGCCCGACGACGCCGGACGGTTGAAGATCATCTGCCCGATGTTGGCTCCTTTGTCGCTGTCGGCTTGTGCTTTGGTCTCCTTATCGGTGTTCTTATCGACACGCGTCCGGTTCACACGGGTGACGGCGTGGCGGGCATGAATGAACTCCTGCACCTCTGATGCGCCGGGCAACGCCACAGTCCAGCCAAATTCAACGGCGGATTTGCGTTTGATCGATGCGCCGCCTGCTGTGATCAAGATGCCGCCCACGTCGTCCAGCGCGCACGTCAGCAGCCGGTCAATTACATCGGCGCTGGTATGCTTGTCCTTTTCTTCTATCCAGGCACGGAATTCGGCGTTGCCCATCATGCGAGCCGGGTCAAGTGCCTTGCACGCCTCGCACAGCGGCAGACCGCGTTCTAGTGCCATGTGATGGAAGTAATCGACGAAAATGTGCTTGTTCATATCGCCTGAAATGGCATTCACGGTCGAACGATTGAACCCGTTCATCAGGCTACTCTCGTCATAGGTCGGCGTCACGATCCCGACCTGACGGGTCATCAGGCGGTTGCTCTCATTGCCTTCATTGTTCAAGGCGTGCATTTCCATCACGATACGGGCAGCGATGGACAAAGATTTGATGGTAGTCATAGATCATTCTCCTCTTAGAGTTAGGGTTTAAGAATCAGGATTTAGGATTTATCATCTTGCTTTTGGTACGCCGAAGCATAGCCAGTTGCCACTAACAGATGCGCGACTACGTGCGACCCCTCAGCCGCAATCAGCCCTATTACCTCATACACGTCAGTTTCGCTGACAAAAGCGCGGGTTTTGTTGGCATCGCCCGCTTGTACATTGCTACTTTCGCGTGCGTAGTCGAACAAAAATTGGCTGAGTGCCTCCACGAATAGCTCTGGATTATCGGCGTTACGCAGTAGGTCATCGCCCAAGCCGTGCCGAGTCTTGAAACCAGTTTTCATGCGCTTCACATCATCATAGTAACGATTGGTGACGGTGGCGCTGCGGATCGCCGCCGCGATATTGCGGAAACCTTGATTTTCAAGGATGGGGCGGTAATCTTTGCGGTCGGTTTGCATGTTGATGAGCGTCCTTTCAAATACGGTTAAGTGCAGGTCGGGAGTATAGAGGTCGGGCATGGTGTTGAAATGATACAAGTTGTAATGAACGGTAAAGTCAATCCATCCGTCGGGTTCTCCTCTACTGATGAATTCGCGGTAAGCGTTCAAAACGACCAGTTCGTCGGCGGTCAATTTGTATTTGGGCGGTTTGCCTTTGATCGCGTCGATCAAGTCGTAGTGACTTTTTAGTAAACTGCGTGCCTCTTGCAGTGCGGTGGCATCCAGTTTGGCGGCGTTAGGCAGCCACAATGGCAGCGCAAACAACGTCTCATCGAAAGGGATTTGGGTGCTAATGTCTTTGTAGTAGTAGCCAACGAGTCCAGTGTGCGCATTGACAAAATCCCCGAAATATTCGTCCGGCTGCTGCTGTTCAAAGTGCAGCAGCATGTTCTGGTAGAAGGTGATGGCAGCCACAATATCTAACTTGGCACGCATCATCTGGTTGGAAAAGGTATAGAGACGACGCGCCTCACCGCTGTTTCGGTAGCTGTCCATCTCGGTGCGAAGATGGGCAAAGCTGATGTCACGCGGCAGTGGATAGTAGGTCAGCACATCGCTGTCCAGCGTGAATGGAAGGGCTACCGCCATGTAGCCGGCGAATGCCAAATACATTACCAGCCAAAAGGCATCCGGCGTGTTTTCCACCAACAGCGCTGCGCCCGTCGGGGATGCGCCGCCTTTGCTGGTCGAGGGCGAAACAATCGCCAGCGCGCTGACATCAACGAGCAGGTCGTAATCTGGATACTCTAACCTCCGAAATAAATCACGTTTCCAGCGTTCGCGCAGTTTATCGACATCGTTAGTCGTCTCCCCAAAGCAGTCGAGGATCATGTCCAGCAGCAAATGGGCATCTTCCCCGCGATGGGCAAACCACCCATGCAGCACGGCGGGATAGCCGATCCGCATTGCCGATCCTTTTCCAAAATAGGAGCAGAGATTTGCCCACAGGGGATAATCACGGTGCGCTTGGGGTGCGCTGCCTTCCTCGCGTGTTTCCGCCGCTTTGCCTCTGGGCGCGGCTTTAGCAATCTCTTTCTCGCGCTCATAATCCACAACGGCACCCTGAAAGCCTTGCGGTACATATTTGAAGCGCAGATTGCTGTCTGGGTCTTTTTCCAGTTCTTTTTGCTCCCCTGCTGAAAATCCCTTGCGAATTGCCGGGATGAGCGGCGGCAGCATTTCCCCAGCACGCTGATGCAGTCGAGCGTGTGCGTCGTCGGCACTGTAGGGAACGACAATCTGATACACGCTGCCCAGATCGCGTAAGCGCACCTCAGCATGACGGTTTCCCAATTCGTAAAACAGCGCCGCCACGCCCACCGCAATGAAGGTCGATCGCATCAGATCAGTATCTTTTTCCACGAATAAATCCATCGTCTTAGCTTTTCCCTTTCTCTAAAATCACTTCACACATTCTGCGCCGCCCGCTTGCCGCAGTGCGTCACCCGCTCGTTGATCGGCTAGGCGCAGGATACGCACGAATAAGAGGTACAAAAACATCGGCATGGGATCAGAGTCCGTTTGGCGTACATAATTGAGCGCTTTGCTCAGTTTGGCACTGCTGATCTCGAAACGGCGGTTCAACAGGCGTGTCCACGAATCGGCGTAATCCCCGAAACCACACAGGGCAAGGGCATCGATAACCGAAAGATCAGCGCGATCGTTCATGCTAAATGAACCGCTTTCATCAGCATCGGGCGTGTGGTGGTGCATGATCGCCGCCAGCGCTACGACTGCCCACAGCGGGCGTTTTTCGCAAGCAGCAAAGAAGATCGGCAGACACGCCTCGGCGCTTTCGACCGCGTGTGGTCCGCGCGGCGCATGGTTGAAGGCTTTCTCCAGTGCTTTCAGCCGCTTATCCTGACGGTCATAACCTGTATCGGTGTGCGCCAGTGGCGTCCCATCGGCAGGGCGAGTCGGGTTGCCCAAGTGTGTCGCATAGTAAGTCTGCCACGCTTCCGCCCATGCCTGCCACGGACGGTTGAGCTTGCCCACATCGTGCAGTGCCAGTGTCAAACGCAGCATCCGTTCGCCCAATACGGCGTCCTCACCGCTTCTGGCGCATACCCTGTGCAAGGGATAGAGGAATTCATCGCGCAGCGCCAACTGCTGGCGTGACTTTGACGCAATTGGCGCAGTATACGCTCGATGCAGCCCGCCTACATGCTCGACGTAGGTGTCGGCGGTATAGGCGATGCGTTCCCAACCGCGCTTTTCGATGAGGGGCGAGGGCTTCGCGGGGGTATCCGATAGGGCGATGCCAAAGCCATTGTGTTCATCGTAACTGACCGCCGCCGGATCAACCGCGAACCACGCATAGGCTCCACCGTAAACTTCGCTGGCATCGCGCAATCGCCGCCAAGCATAGTGCGTGACCGTCATAGCATCGTCGCCGCTGCCCTTCTCCGCAATCCCAACGCCCGTACAGCCAAACACGGGGATGTCTGCTTCTGGTTGTGCTTCGAGACGGCTCTTAACCAAATAGCCAATCTGCCCACGTGACAGATTGAGCGACTCGAACTGGAAAGGTTGCTCACTCAAACCAGAGTCTTTAGGAAGAGGATCGCCATCGCTCTGGATCAATCTGCCGGGTGGGTTGGCATGAATGAACAACGGTACGTTGGCGATGTCCCGGATCAGCGTCCGCAAATCACCATCGCTGCGTACCGCTAGACAACGTGCGATCTCCCCAACACGCGCATCGAGTTTCTGGGACAACCCTTCGACGAACGCCGCGTCATGTTCGCCATGTGCTGCATCAACGAGGCGCTGTTCTTCGGCGAACCGGATCACTTGTCCGTCGAAGTCGGAACGGGTCAACGCCTCCCAAGTGCGGGCGCATACTTCCCCTAATTCATCGTCAATATAGGGGGCATAATTGACTTGCCCGTTCTCATCGCATGGTTGAAAAACATACACCGCCCCTTGCTGCCCTTTCCGCCTAGCACAGCGCCCCGCCCGCTGAATCAAACTGGCGGCGGGCGCACATTCGGTCAGCAGCACATCGGCGCTGATGTCCAAGCCGACCTCGATCACTTGGGTGGCGATAATAACGATGTCGCTTTCCGGTGGTTGCTCATCATCCTCGAAGGCAGCCCGCAACCGCGCTTGAATGTTCATGCGGTCGCCGCGATAAAATTGAGAGTGCAGCAGTACACACTCCACATCCGGCAGAGTCGCTTGTAATGCTGCGAACAATGCCCGCGCTCGCACGACGGTATTGCAGATGCAAATTGTGCGCCGTCCGCGCCGCTGACGGACGGCAGCGGCATCCAAAACCCCATCAACCGCACGCCAAACCCGCGCTTGTGTCTGGACAGGCTCTACATCCGCAAACAAAGAATCGCCTATCCTCCCCGGCGGATCGCCGATGAAATCAGCATCGATCTCATGGGCAATCGCCTTGAGGAAAACCGCCGAAAACGTGGCGCTCATCAGAGTGAAGCGCGATACGCCTTTCAGCATCTTGATCATCGCCAGCGCGGTCAGCATCATCTGTTTGCGCGGATAGAGGTGAAATTCATCGAAGATCAGGTAGCTGCCGATCATCGCCCCGGCGTTCAGGTTATCGAAGCGCCGACCCACGCCATAGGGTAGAGTGAGGAAACTCGCCAGCATTTGATCGACGGTAGCGACGATCAGTTTGCCCTCGAAGAACGAGTCCTCCGGCTGATCGCCCGTCTGGATGCGCGGCTCCCATTCGCGTTCCCAAGCGTGATCGGTATAGGCTTTCTTC
>JBBQRJ010000233.1:0-7346 GCA_038214955.1 Aggregatilineales bacterium
CCCACCCCCGACCCCTCCCCGAATTCAGGGAGGGGAGTAAGCAAAAGCATCGTTTACATCGGAGGATGAGCCGGAAATAGACACTGACGGAGCGCGTTTGAGCCTCCTTTAGGAGGCTTTCTACCCCTTGCCGGAGGCTTGAGCCTCCGGCAAATCGCTTAACTTGACGCACAAGACCTAATGGGGTCGCCCCTACAGACGGTTAAATCGCCGCAGCACCAGCAAATTTGTAATCGTGACGTAGGCACGCCATTGCGCGAGATTGTGTTCATCGACCCAACCGCCATCCTCCTGTTGAGTCGTGTAGAGGTAATCGACCATGCGGTTTAGCAGGTCGGGCGGCATTGCCAGCGCGACAGGTGAATCCGGGGTAGGCGCGAAACGAAAGAAGGAGTGATAACGTCGCTCTGGTTCTGTTGCCGCCAACGCAACGATATTCTCTATCGCCAAACGCCGGGACTCAGCCGCGTTCGGGGCGTTCGTCTCGTGGGTGAAATAGTCGTAAGCGTGATACGCCATGAATAACCAATCATTTGCCCGAATGTGGTCTGGCGTGAGGTTTTGCGCCACCCATGCCGCTGTTGAGCGCCGCAGATCGTCGGACGCCTTGCCGTAGCGGATCAAAAGCCCGGTGATCGAGTCGGGGATGGATTGTCCACCTTCGTTCCACCAGGGCGCATGAGGATAATCCAGCACTTCTGGCGGGTTCTTGAGCGACCCGTCTGGGTTACGGTTTGCCTCACACCATGCAGACACGCCATCAAGCAAATCACTTGCCGGAAGATCGTTTTGTACCAGCACCGTCAGTAAAAATTCGAGCGCCAGCGGGTTGGATTGTGAACAACGGATGTCATGTTCGAGCGCATTCCCATAACCGCCGTCCGCGTTGCGATGCGTCCGCAAACTGGGATGAACACGGCTTAAGTCGCCGCCAAAATGATACGCAAATAAATCACGCTCCCACAACACACCGCTGCTAAAGACGAAATCTCGCGCTTTCTTGAGGTTTACCACCATGTTTCATTATCTCCGTTGTTTTTTACCGCCGCCAAACAATTTTCTGAGAAATGCTAGGAAACGCGGCAGCAGCGGATCACCTTCACCGCGCACCCATGTCGTTTTGACGAGCCACTTCTGCTCGTCGTTGAGGCGATAGGCGATCACATGGACTTTGCGATTGGCGATGGTCTTGATGAACTCAACGTCGCCGTCTGATTCGCGTTCTTTTTTGTCCGGCTCGTAAATAGCCTCTGCCACCATTTCCTGAGTAATGCGCCGAAGTTCCATACGTTCTATTGCGTGATTCGTGAAAACAACGTGTCTAAATTCGCGCCGCGCCATTGGCTATTCCTTTATGTTCAAAGTAGGCTGTTTTATGACGATGATACTCAGTAGGAATAAGCCGCCCATCATGACTCCGCCGAGCAAAAACGGCGCACTAGAGCCGAACTGCTGGAAGATCAACGCGCCGAGGATGGGGGCTGCCGCGTCTGCCGCACTCACCGCCGATGAGCTTAAACCCAACACACCGCCGTAAGCCTCGCGCCCGACGCGCCGAGTCATGAGGCTGTTTAAGCTAGGGCGAATCATGCCCGCGCCCACCGACAGCGGAATGATCACGACGAGAATCCACAGCAACCCACCGATCCCATTATTCCCGTCGTCGGGCAAATCGACGGCAATTTCCCCGATCACCGCTTCGGTACTGGTGACATCGGTGTCGGCGCTCAACGCCCGCTCAACTATTCGTTTGACGTAGAACGGCTGCGGTTGTTCCGGTGTAAACGCTATGAGAATCAAGCCGACACTGAGCAGCACCAGCGCGATCAGCACGACGCGCCGTTCACCATATTTGCGCGTCCACCGCCCGATGAGGCGTAACTGTGTGTAGACCAGCGTCACCCCCACCACGATAAAGATGAGCGAGTTGCCCTGCCCCAATAAGCCAAGTCGACTCAAGGTGAACAAACCGAGCAAACTCTCGAAGCCGAAGAAGATCAACTGCTGCGCGAACATCAGCAGCAGCAGCACATTGATCTGTCCGCTTTTGAGCATCGCCAGCAAGTTCGTCGCACGTCCGCGCCCGCCGCGACGTTCTGGGGGGAGCGTCTCTTTGAACAAGAACAGGGTGAGGAAAATGGAGATGAGCGAATAGGTTGCGGCGACAAATGCCGGAAGCGCCAGATTATCGCTGACTTCGAGCGTGAGAATCGAGATCAGCGGACCAAACACAAAGCCGATCCCGAACGCCGCGCCGATCAAACCGAGTCCTTGTGAGCGCGTTTCTTCGGTGGTGATGTCGCTGAGGGCGGCTTGTGCGGTGGCGATATTCGCGCCGAACAGCCCATCGATCACCCGCGAAAGTAGGATGAGTGTGAGCGAGTTCGCCGCGCCGAGCATGATAAAGCCAATGAACGTCGTGATCTGGCTGATGAGCAGAAGCGGCTTACGTCCGAAACGATCTGACAGTGCGCCCATGAACGGCACACCGATCAACTGGGAGAGCGGAAATGCCGCCAGCACGATCCCGATTTGGAGCGGGGATGCGCCATATTTCGCGGCGTAAAGGTGAAGCAACGGTAAGAGTACCGTCAGCCCAAGCACGTCCACCAAGGTGAGGACGAAAATGGGCGCGGCGCGTTCAAAGTCAAGTTTTGTTGTCATAGCGGAAAAGTATAGAATGGCGAGAGAAGTTACGCTAGAAGCGAGAACTGCGACTTAAGCCCGATCACCCAGCCGACGTTCTTTGCCATCCAACAGCCGTTGAATGTTGCCGCGAAAACGCACAAAGATCAGTGCGAACATCAGACCAATGTAAATGCCATATTCGGGCGGCAGAAGCTGCTGATAGATCAACATCAGCACCCACACCGTCGCCACACTGAAGGCGATCAAGACTGCAAGCGACATATAGCGGGTCAGCAAAAGGATCAAGCCCGCCACGCCTAAAAATCCAGCGATGACTTGCAGAGGAGCGATCACAATCAACGTGCCGAATGCGGTTGCCCCGCCTTTACCGCCGCGTAGAATACCCGTGACTAACCATGCGAATAGTGACCAATTATGCCCGATGATCGCCACAAAGCCACCAAGCGCAGTAGAGAGAGGTTCATTGGAGGGCAGTATAGCACGCGCAATGAGAATAGCGACGATGCCCTTAGCCATGTCTACAAGGGCGACAAATACGCCCCACACCGGACCAAGCGCACGCATCACATTTGTACCGCCCATATTGCCGCTGCCAATCTCAAAAATATTTTTACCCTTTAATCGGGCGACCAGATACGCTGTGGGCATCGATCCAAGAAGATAGCTAATCACGACAATAAGAATAATTTGCACGGTATTATCATTCATGGTGTGGTTCGATCCCCCGATTCACTTGGTGACATACGTTACACATTAATTTAGGAACTCGGATTTTATCGTTTAGCTTCTTAAACGACACCAACCTCATCATGAACTGATCACTCACCTTACGCAGATCATTATTTCTGACCCCACCCCCGACCCCTCCCCGAATTCGAGGAGGGGAGCAAGCAGACTCCTGTTTGCGCCCTCCCCTGAATTCGGGGGAGGGAGGCGAGCGCAGCGAGTGGGGTGGGGGTCAAACTGACACCCTGCATAAGGTGAGTGAATAAACAACCAATCGCCAATATACGCGAAATCAGCCGACGGCGCTACAACATGCGGTGACTCTTGTCGTTGATGTACATCACCTTCACTGAACGCCCTGATTTAGGGAGCGACTGCCGACGCAAATCTCTGCGTTTGACCGTGCGTTTCCCCTTTACCGTCAAACCTAACGGGGAGACAAACGTGTATTTGAAACGAACGCTGTAGCCTTGTGGCTCATACAAACCATGCGACCCGATCAACGTCCCGTCGATCAACTGCCCCCGCCGCGAGAAGCGAAAACTCTGCCACTGCTTATAAATTGGAATCCCGATGATGAGTAATATCAGCCCGCCCAACAACAACAAGGAAGGTTCTAATGAGGTACCCCACTGAAACGCACCCGACAACCGCGCATTTTCCGGGTTGGATGCCACGTAACGCACAGTCACCCTTGTGCCGAGAGGCAGCAAGCTATAATGATCCCGGTTAACTGATTCTTCGTACTGGTAAATGCCCCCGTCTACATCATATTCATAGAGGACAAAGTAACTTGGACTTCGCCCAGATACGACACGTTGATTCACAATATGAGCGTTTGTTTCAATGCCATTGCTCAGAATATCTCTCGTCAACAACGCCTCGTTGACAAAAAACGCAGCAACGACGCCAAAAACCAGCGAGAGAATAATTGCGCCAACCCATTCCCAAAAAGATGCGCCCTTAATGAAGCGGCGCGTCCCATCAACAAAGAATTGGTTGTCAGTTTCGGCATAGACGATGGGGTGCATTTGTCCTCTTGAGTTAGAGCAGTCGGTGCAACTTGTCGTTGACGTACAGCACCTTCACCAGAGTCCCCGTCGATGGAATCGGCTGTTTCTTCAAATCGTTGCGTGCCACTGTGCGTTTGCCGCGTAAGTCCACCCCCAACGGGGAACGGAACGCATAGTTAAACGTCACATTGAGCGTCCCGCGATAATACTGTCCGCTTGCGCTCATCAGTTGACCATCCAGCATTTGTCCCTGGCTCGATAGACGGCGGTTACGCGCATCCTTGAACAAGAAATACGCAGCGGTGAATAATGCCACGACGAGGATAGCGACAAATAGGATCATGCCGTTATTGTATTGCGTATCATCACGGAATTGCCCCGATAGTTCGACTAAATTGGGATTCCCCTGTACATAGGCAACCGTCACGCGATCATCAAGAAATAGGTTGTTGAACAAGTCTGCCCCAATATCCTGACTCACCTCATACGTCACACCGTTGACCGTATAACGATAAGTGACATTGTAACGGGTCTCTTCGATCACCACATAGCGGCGCGTCGTTTGCTCAAACCCATCCGTGATCACGGCACGGGCTTCTTTGCCGTTATTGACAATCGTTTGGTGCGTTGTATAACGATCATACGCCGCGTATGCACCCACCACGCACACCGCAATAAAGATCAGCGCCAGCGCCATCATAACGATGCTGCTGCCAATGCGCTTCTTATCCCCCGTCAACAACCCGGCATTCTTTTTGTCAGCCAGAAAAACGTTCTGCATGATTTCCCCATGAAAACTTAAAACACATGTCTCTATTACAGGGGCAAATGGGTGACAAATCTTCCAACGAAGGGCGGATTTCAAGTCCAGTATTCTAGCTGATTTCAATCACGGCGCTGCTCAATGCGACGGTATCCCGTTCCGCGACGTTCGTCTGAAAAATCACGCGGTTGCCTTCCCGCCACATGGATGTCACCAGTGTTTCACCGGGGAATACGTGTTTGGCAAACCGTACCTTGATGCTTTTGAAGCGTGACGGATCGTTATCACAGAAGGCTTTCAACACCGCCCGCGCCGCAACTCCGAACGAGCATAACCCGTGAAGAATCGGCTTATCGAACCCGCCGAACGCCGCCATCATGGGGTCTACGTGCAGAGGATTGGTATCGCCGCTCAAGCGATAGATCAACGCTTGGCGATCACTCGTCTTTTCGCTGATCACCGCATCCGGTGATCGATCTGGCAGTTCGTTCGCCCCGCTGGATGTGCCGCGTTCGCCGCCCCACCCGCCGATCCCGCGAATGAACATTGAATACTGTGCGAACGCAATGGGATCGCCGCTTTCGTCAAAGCACGGCACATCGCTGATCACGAGCGCCCCGCTCCCCTTGTCATACACCTGCGAAATACGCGGCGTACACGTGATCGTTCCGTGCGTGGGGAGCGGTTTGCTCACAGAGAGATACTGTTCGCCGTGCAGCAGCATCATAGGGTTGAACGTCAGCCCGCCGAGCGACCCCGTGAGCATCTGCTCGATCATGCGCGAGGGAAACAGCACCGCGAACGTCGGCAGTACCTTAAAATCTTCGCCGCTCAACTCGTACACGAACTGCAATTCCTTCTGGTCGAGCGGGTCAGCAGGAGCGCCCACGCCCAACGCATACAGCGATACATCGCGTTCGGTGTAAGCATATGTGAGTGGTGCGAACTCGTAACCGATTATTTGATCGGGGTTCATTTGGGTCGTCATAAGGGGAGTCTCCTCAAAGCATTTGCCTGATCTTATATCGCCTTTTCGCCCCTCTTCGCCACATAAACAGGTAGAAATCACGGGGTGGAGCGGGTTGTAGGGGCGATTAATGGGGTGCATCCATTTTACCCCCGTGCGAGACTACAAATACCCCTATATAAATCATTGGTAGGGACGCGCAACGGCGCGTCCGCTTGTCTACGATACAAAAACGCGAACGACCAACGGGCGCGTACCTACAATGCCAATAGCAACATCATTTTGTCGTTATCACAATCCGAAAGAGCGGACGCGCCGTTGCGCGTCCCTACACATTTACGTCCCGACCAACTCCACCACCCCCGCTGCCCGCATCGACTCGCCTACTTCCCCTCATACAATCTATGTTTTCAAGTCCCCTCTCCTTTTTTCGGAGAGGGGATTTAGGGGTGAGGCTACTTATTTACGGACAACTCCCGCGCTCCAACCGATAGACACGTTCGCCGCGATTATCCGACTCAGTCGTCTCTGGCACGGCGTTGTTCGGGTCAATGATCAAAATGATACGGTGATCCTCGTTGTACCATGTGCTAACCGTTAGCGCCATGTTCACGCGGAACGTTTGCCCCGGTTGCAATACCGGGAAACCGCCCACCGTCGTCGCTTGACCCGCGCTGTCTGCTACTCTCACATCCTGTACTGATACCGTACTGCTGGCGCTGGTGGCTTGTGATCCGAGGTTCGCCACGTCAAACCCGATGTTGATCGTCTGAGCGCACACCGGAGTCTCTGGATCAAGTACGACAATCCCTGCCACGAGATTCGCAGAGGTTTGCGGCGCAGTCGTCGCCACCGGAAGCGGGACGGCTGTTGGCGCAATCGTCGGTACGGGCGGACCCGCTTCACGCGGTAAGCCCGTCAAATTGCCTGATGCTTGTACCAGCGAGGCGAACACCCACCCTTCGCCGCCGCCAAAGCGAACTTTGTACCAATCGCCAGCATTGTTCAGGGCGAGAATATCTGTCGTTTGACCTGCCGCGAACACGCCAATCGGCGGATCAAATGCTAGACCGGGACCCCGCCGCACATTGATCCCCTGTGCGAATGATGCCGTCGGGCTAGAAGGAGTGCCGGTAGCAGCGCCGACGGTAGGCTCACTGGTCGTGCTTGAATCGGTGGGTTGCTGATTCGTGCGCGGCGTCACCGAAGGCAGTACATCCCGATTCGT
>JBBQRJ010000234.1:0-7311 GCA_038214955.1 Aggregatilineales bacterium
TGAACCGCCAGCGGCACGACCCATGCATTTCCTTCGGGGTCTTCACGCAAGCCGTCTCCGTTAACATCCACGTAGCCGAGCGAGTCGAGCATTTGCATTGCCATGTCGGGGTCGTAATGATAAGAATCAGCGTCTAGTTCAGGGTTGTGTCCCCAGATGGTTGGCGGCAGCGGTTGATAGAGAGGTTCAGCCAAGCCGTTCCATGCGATGAGGTTCACTTCTTCACGGTCTGTCGCATAGGCAAAGGCTTGCCGTAATTCCACGTTGTCCCATGGGGCTTTCGATGTGTTGAAGCCGACATAGTGAATTTGGTCAAGCTGTGCCTCATCAATTACGATGTCGGGGTTTGCCTGAACATCACCCAGGTTTTGAGGCGGAATGCCCGCAACAGTCACTTCGCCCGTTTCCAGCGCCGCTAGAATGGTTTGATCTTCACCGAGGAACAGAATTTGGAGTTCATCCAAATAGACGGGTCCGGGATGTTCGTACAGTTCGGGAGGCGCCCACTGGAAATCGGGGTTCTTTTGCAGCAGGATGTAATTATCCGTGTTCAGTTCTTCAAGTACGAACGGACCCGCACCCACGGGATTCGTCCCGAAATTCTCAACGCCGAGGGCTTCATAAGCTGTGGGGGAGACGATTTCTAAGCTGGAGAGGGTGTAGAACAGCGGCGCATACGATGAATTCATGCGCAGCGTCACGGTGTATTCATCCACCACTTCGACTTCTTCTAACAGCCCCACCAGGTCTGCGCCTTGAGACGCGCCTGTTTCGGCGTTGCGATACTTATCAAGGTTATACTTGATGGCTTCGGCGTTTACGGGCGTCCCATCAGTGAACATCGCATTCTCAATGAGATGAATCGTCAAGGACAGACCATCTTCACTGGCTTCCCATGTGTCCGCTAGGAAACCCACATAGTTCAAGTCGGCATCACGGGAGAACAGGGTCGAAAATATTGCGTAATGGGGCCATGCGTGCCATGAAGATACAAACGGGTCAAGCGATGTGTTGGAATTGGCGTCTGCAACGACCAACCGTCCGCCTCTGCCATCATCATCTTGAGCGACAGCGGCAAACACGGTAGACAGCATCAGTGCCATAAGCGTAGTCAGAACGACGAATGAAACTTTCTTGCGAGAGAACATGATTCTTACCTTTCGTAAACTTCGTTGAGAGGGTACTGCTGTTTAACCATGAAATCTACTCAATCTCGTCACTCCTTGAAATGCTCATACGCAAGCCGTGCGATGCTTCCGATTGCCGACTCTACCTCGAATATCCGTGAGAACGACACGTCGGGTTTATGCCGAACTTCTGCATCGTCCCACCACGTAAACACAGTGATCACCACATGATTATTATCGCTGATGGTCATGACGCCGCTGTCATTACATACACCGGCAATCGTTCCCGTTTTATGTGCGAAGGGGACATTCGGGGGCATAAAGCGGGGCAAGCGGTTATTCAACTGCTGTTTGAGCATGATGCCTAGCAGTTCTTCTTGTACCGCGCCCGTGACGATTTCGCCCTGATGGAGTTTTTGAACGAGCGTGGTCATAGCAGACGCCGTGCTGACGTTGTTCTCTGAATTTCGCTTAAAGACAACGCTGTCGCGCAGAATATCGTTTTCGGCGTCCCACGCTTGAATCTCCGCCAGCGACAAATCGCGGATTTCTGGCGGGAATAAGTTTTTGAGCAACTGCTTACAGTTCATTTTGAAATGGATGTCGGTCAGCCCAAGCGAGTGCATGAACGACTCGACACAAGCGGTTCCACCTAACAGATCAACCACCATATCGGTGGCGGTGTTGTCGCTAATGATGATCATCAAGGTGAGCAAGTCGCGCACAGTGGGGTTCAGTCCGGCATCGAAAAACGGAAGAATGCCGCTCCCCGCGCTTTTATCTTCAGCATTGAGCGTGATTCGCGTATCAAGGTTGAGCCTGCCTTCTGCTATCTGCTGACCGGCGGTTGCGAGAATCGGGATTTTGAACACACTCGCCATTGGAAAGGGCAGGTCGCCGTTAATCTCAATCCGCGTGCCAGATTCGATCTGCGAAATCGCAATTCCAGCCTCTAACCGACCAGCCTCTATTACTGCGTGAAGTTTGTCTTCAAGTGCCATGCAGTAACCTCTCTAAAGAATAGCGAAAATATAGACTGTTACAGTCAAACGCTCATCTGATAATTTCGATTGTATATAACATCGTTGATGCTTGCAAGAACTCGTGCAAATCTGCACAAAACTTTGCACAAATTATTGTATATCTGGCATTTCGGCGTTGTTTTGCAATTTAAGTCGCTGCAAATGGATCATCTACCATCGGATAAAGGTTGTGCGGCGCCACCTGATAAGGGATGTTTTTGAAGTCCGGCGCGACTGCTCCCGGCGCAGCAACATAAATCACCCTAGCGGCAATCGGCGCAAAACGGGCGTAAAAGTGCTGCGTCGATTTGACCACGAGAATTTTCTGATCCGCAGGATTAATTCCGACATGCGTAAAAACATGTGGACTGAAGGTCTGTGTGCGCGTCGATATGAGAACAAGACGAATGCCGTTCGCGCTGACCGCTACCGTATCCCCGATAGGTATTTCCATCTGTTCCGCTTCGTGACCGAAGTATTGACGCGCATCAAGCGCAATTTCGCCTACGGTCACATGGAGATCAATCGGATCGCCGGACATTCTGCCCATCTTGCCGCCCACACGTAGATCAAGTTGAGCGCCTGTTCCGGCTTCGATGGCGACACGCGCCGCTATCGGATCCCAAATGCAGCCGATTGCTACGTTCGTAATCCCGCGTTCTATCAGGCGTTTGAGGATAAAGGTCGAATCACCGGGAGCGCCGCCGCCGGGGTTATCTGAAACATCTGCCAGCACAACCGGGTTTCCTGTCGTGACAATCGCCTGATCAATCGCATCGTCAATCGTCAAGTAGCGCGGCACAACCTGTTCGCGTATGGCAAAGAATTCTTCGCCCAGACGGGTCGCTAAGGCTTGTGCTTGAGCGGGGTTGTCATGGGTGATGACCAGTGTTTTCGCGCCGAGGTCAGGAACATCGCCCCATGGGAAACCATGACCGAGGGATACAGAGAGGACATTCTCTTTTCCCTCAAGCGCCGTGAGTCGATCAACATAACTTTTCGTGGGTTCTTGGGTGGGATAGTACAAACTGTTCATGCGGCAGTCGAACACTGCCATTGTAGGCTTAATTTTGCCGTTGACCGTATCCGCGACTAAATTGAACACCTCGACAGCGCGTGCCATGATGTCGGTGTGTGGATACTCTTTGTAGGTGATTATGATCGTCGCCTGACTGACCATGAGCGGGGAGATATGGCAGTGTAGGTCGAGTTCAACGCCAATTGGCACCTCTGCGCCGACGATTTCTCGCACATGCGCGATCAAGTCGCCTTCACAGTCATCGTAACCGTCGGCAACCATCGCGCCGTGTAGGTCGAGCAGTACGCCATCGACGGGCAGGGCTTCACGTAAATCAGCGAGGATTTCGTCTCGAAAGTTTTCATAGACTATGCGTAACGTTTTGCCCGCTGGTTCAGCGCCAGCGATCAGGCTTTCTACAAACGTGATTCCACGTTCGGTGGCGAGACGATGCCACAGGGCAACCACTGAATCTTTGAAGGGCGGGTAGGTGCTGTAGTCGCCTTTGCGCGTGACGAGAAAACTTTTCAAGCCTGTAGGAAGTGGTGAAAAGGTGTTGGTTTCTGTGGCAAGTGAAGCGGCAAAGAGTTTCATATTTTTCTCAAATGATAGACGTTCAATCCATTATCTTTACTGAAATCGACTGCCCGATAACCCCGCTCAAAGGCAGATTTCATGGCTTCCCGTACTGCTAGTCGCCATTCTAAAAGTACGTTTCTATCCGTTTGACGCAGCGCATCCAGATCAGCGGGAACCGCTACGCTGTAGTTATCACAATCCCATGCGACTGCTGTTGTTACGGGATAGCCGCGCTCGTCCGGGCGCACGATCAAGGGGGCATCAGGGATGGGGGCATGGTGCAAGCTCGGTTGGTCAAGCATCCAACGGACTTCAATGCGGTCTGAAGGCAAACCTCGATTAATGTCGTCGTCCATATCCCCATAAAAATTGACATGATAGGCAGTCGAAGTGAGTGCCGCGTCGATACCCAGTAAATGCAGATTGAACCATGCATTTCCGCGTTGCAGCGGATCGAATGTCCAACCAATGGAGGTATAACCGTTGTCGAGCGCCCAATTGCGCTGAAATGTTTTCAATGTCAGCCCGATCCCCTGTTGTTGATAATCAGGGTGAGTACCCGTCATATGCGACCACAGGAATACCTCATTGTCGCGTTTGACCGCCAGCGAGATGAGCAACCCGACAAGGCGATCACCGTCATATGCACCGACGACTAACCCGCCGTTCAGCGCCATCACGTGCAGTACAGCGGTGGGAACGGCATTTCGGGGGTTCAAGCCCCACACGGTAAGCTGCAAACTGACGACAGCTTCCAGTTCAGCAGGATCACGCAGTATTCGGTATGCGATCATGTGCTTGTCCCGCCTGAGCCGATCCTAGCGTCGATATTTTGTTGCGACGAACGCGATTCATCATGAAATGAACCCCTGAACTTGTGAACTGCATTGTACTGTGTCACAATTACTTGTGCAAGTTTATAACATTTTTGCAAGTATTTGTGCAAAACTGTTCCGACAATCAGCATGTGATTTAATTCGCCGCATTACTTAAGATATACAGTGGTTCAAACCGGGTGAAATTATGGGGGTAGTATGAAAGAGACAGTCGTACCCGATGTCATGGCGAATATTCGTGCGATGTATGACAGTATGAGTAAGAGTCAGCAGAAGGTCGCCGAATTTTTCTTGACACGCCACCTCGAAGCCATGTATCTATCTGCGGCACGCATTGCTGAACTTTTGAATGTGAGCCATTCGACAGTAGTACGCACCGCCCAAGCCATTGGCTTTGAGGGATTCCCTGACCTTCAGGCGGCATTGCAGGAACAATCTTTAGGGCGGATTAATTCTGCCAGCGTGTATCAACTTGGCTCACGTAAGCTGATCGGTGAGTTGCAAGAACAGAATCAGGATGCTAGTACGGCTTCGATTTTGCAGCGCGTTATGCTGACGGATGCGCGTAATATTGAAAATCTCAGCAATGAAATTTCTATCCCCGATTTTGATCAAACGATTGATCTCCTGCTGAACGCAGCATCAGTGTATATTGTCGGACTGCGTTCATCTGCTCCACTCGCCCTTAATTTCAGCATTGGTATGCGCTTGATTCGCCCGAATTGTACACTTCTGCGCCCTGATTTCGGTGATCTGGTTGACCAAATCGCGCCAATCAGCTCAGGCGATGTCCTATTCTCTATCTGCTTCGGACGTTATATGCGCGATACGCTGAACTGCATGGATCATGCCCGCAAAATGGGCGCAAAAATCATCACCGTGACCGACTCCCCGCTTTCTCCTGCCGCTAAACGTGCTGATCTGGTATTTGTGGTTCGGCATGGGGTGTGGTTCTACGGCGCCTCAGCATCCTTGTTCAGCTTGCTCAATGCATTGATCGCGGTGCTGCTGCTGCGCCAGAGTACGAGCGCACAGCAGCGGCTAGAGCGTGTTGATGAAATTATCGAGCAGTTTCAACTTTTCGATTCAACGGATGGGGTAGACGCCCAACCGCTCGATTAATCACAGGGGCGGTTTTGCGATCACCGTTAAATGTAAGGATTGGTTTTGTCCCACAATGCCTTTGCTGCATCCAGACGATCCCGCTGCACCTCAACCCCGATCCCGCTGCCGTCGGGGACATTGAGCCGACTGCCTTCTTGCAGGACGAACGGCGGTTCGGTGATGTCTGGATTGAAATAGCGTTCCGTTGCCGAAATATCACTGGGCATATTCACACCGGGTAACGATGCAAATGCCACGTTCGCAGCACGTCCAATTCCTACTTCGAGCATTCCACCGATCCATAATTTAAAATGGTTTGCCACACAGGTTTCGTAAATCTTGAGGCTTTCTACGTACCCACCAACCCGCACGGGTTTCAGGTTGAGGATACGTCCAGCGCCGATTTCCATCGCTAACTGAATATCGCTGTTTGACTTAATGCATTCGTCCAAGCAAACTGCCGTTTTGAGACGAGGCTGCAATTTACTGTGTCCATAAATGTCGTCATCCCCAAGCGGTTGCTCGATCATGAGCAGATCAAATTCATCTAACTGTGCCAAGTAATCGGCATCTTCTAGGCTGTAGGCACTGTTCGCGTCAAGCATCAGCGAAATATCAGGGCGGGCAGCACGAACCCCCCGCGCCAGTTCTACATCCCAACCCGGCTGAATTTTCAGTTTGATCCGACGGTAGCCTTGATCATAACGTTTGTTGATAATCGCCAGCGTCGCTTCGACAGAAGGTTGAATGCCAATACTCACGCCAACGTCGGCATAGCCTTTCGACTCATTGCCTTCTGGTAGATAGTGCGAAAAGAGGCTGGCAAGCGATAGATCGTTTGTTTTTGCAAAGGCATCCCAGATCGCTGCTTCTAAACCGTGTTTGGTGTGATGATTACCGCGTGTATGTGCCATCAATTTGGGAACTTGATGCATGTTGTCGATGGTTTGTCCGACGAGTTTGGGGATCAGAAAATTATCAGCGATGTGCTGCGCCGTCCCTACAGTTTCAGCACCATAGCCGGGTTCAATCTCCACCGAGATTTCCCCCCATCCGGTAATCCCTTGTTCAGTCGTCACCTCGACAATCACCGCTGCTTTTAACGGGTCTTGTCCAAAACTGGTACGCAGAATTTCAACGAAGGGTAGGGCAATAGGGTGCAACTGTATGGAGCGAATTGTGACTGATTTCAATGCATTTCTCCAAGAAAGTAAAACGTCTAACCTGCGTTGATGCTGCTAATGATTATCAAGCATACAACGTGGGACAGTAATTGCAAAAGCCAACGAACAAAGAATGCAGGGCAAACGCATCAAAATCGAGCAGATGTTTGTATTGGGGTCAGAGCGGGCGTGTAGGGGCGACTCCATGTGGTCGCCCGTGCTTTTTATGGCGGGAGGGGACATTGCCCCTCCCCTACGAGCGTTCTTGACCCTTGATGAACTCCCAAGAATTTTGCAACTGTCACGCTAATAGCTGAAAAGCGATCTCAAGGAGCGCAGCGATCATCAACGCAGCAAAGCGTGGGAGTGAAGCCTAGAACATCGGCAGCTTGACCTATGCCCGTGACAATTCGATTTTGCTTGCAATCGCAAAACCTGCTAGATTTTTGGTTTTTCTAGTAG
>JBBQRJ010000235.1:0-7298 GCA_038214955.1 Aggregatilineales bacterium
GATAGTAAACATAACCCGTTTGAATGGGCGGTCAAGATTGCCGCCAGCGTGGGCGATTATGCCCACCGCATGAATTATCCGCTGACGCTGACGACCAATGATCGGACGCTGCCAGCGCCGAACGGCGTAATCCCGTTCACGAGTTTATTAGAATATCTGGCGCGAGTCGAGCCGCAAGGGAATGAGCCGATGCGCGTGGATGTGATTGGCGGCGCGTTCGTGATCGCCGTGCTGCCGTATCCCGATGACCGGGCGGGTGGCATCCTGCGCGATTTGGTAGCGCGGCGTTTGCCTGTTCTCGCCTACGTGCTTGACCCGTCGAGCTTTCCCGATCCGCTGAATGTGGATGCGGCGGCGTTCGCGTCGGGGTTGGCGGCGGACGGAGTCGAAACGCGGCTGGTACGTTATGGTGAAGACTGGACAATTTAAATGCTTGACGCAAAGGCGCAAAGCCGCCAAGACGTAAAGAAAGAAATCGAAAATCCAGAGACGAAAAGCAGAGGATCGGCGCGGCTGATACGGTGGATGCTGATCGGGATGGCGGTGCTGCTGGTCATTGTCGCCCTGTCGTTTGAACTATGGGTGATGGGCGCGTTTGCGATTCTTGCCTACATGCTCAGTCGTATGTTTGCGCCCAACAAGGGGAAGAAATCACGAATCCGCCAACCGGAACGCTCGGTTCAACTGCGCTTGTTCGCCTTTGCCGCGCAGTCGGTTGGGATGTTGTCTTCTGCTTATGTGACACAAATGTGGGGCGTGTTCCTCATCTCACTGGTCATCCTTGCGATTGGACATATTGCTGCCTATCGCTATGCTTTAAAACCGCCGATCCTCATGCGAATTGGGACGGCGATTGCGCTGCATGGGGTGTTCTTCTGGATGTACTATGGCTTGCTCAACGGGCAGCCGTACCCACAAATTCAAGTCGCAATGCTGGCGATGGCGGTGGTCGGTTTTGAACTATTCAGCCGCTTGAATCTATTTTCGGGCATGGCAATCGGGCTAACGAACTTGTATGTTGCCGCCACCCTCAGCCGTGATGTGATGTTCATCGTGTTTCTTTTCATCTTTCTGGGGCTGCTGCTGGCGTTCATGTGGCGTGCCGATGATGAGGACGGGATGCGCGATAACCCTGTGATTTTGCGCCCCGTCGGGCAGAAAGCGGTGCGTCAATGGCGCGGGTGGATGGCACGGTTTGCGGTGGCGCTCCCTGTGATGGGCGGCTTGGTGTTTATGGTGACTCCCCGTTTTGCCGGACACCCCATTATCCCGCCTGTGACGATCAACGCGCCGATTCGCGGAGGCGTGAGTTCGCAGATCGTCAATCCGGCAATGCCAATGGTGCAGATACAGGGTTGGTCAGACCAAGTAGGCGAACATTACTACGGCTTTGACACCCGCTTAGACCTCAGCTATCGCGGCGGTTTGAGCGACGAGGTGATGATGTACGTTCGCAGCCCTGCATGGAGCTACTGGCGCAGTCATGCTTTTGACGCCTACGACGGGCGGACATGGATTCAGTCTGACCCGTCCGTTGAAGTATGGGAACGTGACGGGGCATTGTTTGACCTGAACCGCGAGGGGGTATTATGGTTGCGCGAGGATTATTTCGTGCAGACGTATGCGATTGTTCAGCCGATGCCGAATCTCGTGTTCACGGCGGGCAACCCGATTCACCTCTATATCGCGGCAGACGAAATCGGTATCGACAAGACGGGCGGCATCCGACTGGGAGAGCCGCTGCGTCCCGGCATGGTCTACTCGGTGATGTCGCTGCGACAGGATTACACGCCTGAAGAATTGAAATCCGCCACGCGAAACTATCCGCTGGACATCGCGCCTTATTTTCAGCTTTCCGACACGATCACCGAACGGACATGGGAGCTGGCGCAAGAACTCACACAAGACGCGCCGACGGTCTATGACAAGGTGATCGCCGTGCGCGATTATCTGCTGGCGACTTACCCCTATGATTACTTTCCGCCGCCACAAGCGCCCAACACCGACGCGGTGGATCAATTCCTGTTCGTAGATCAGCGCGGCGTGTGTGAGCATTATGTCAGCGCGTTCGTGGTGATGCTCCGCACATTGGGGATTCCGGCGCGGCTTGTGTCGGGGTTTGGCAGCGGCGATTACAACGCTTTCACCAATTATTATGAGGTGCGGGCGAACGACGCGCACGCATGGGCAGAAGTCTATTTCCCCGGTTATGGTTGGGTGCCGTTTGACCCGACTCCCGGTTGGAACGGCTCACCGCAAACGGGCGCGATTCCCACATGGGTCTTTTCGGAATTGTTCGGCGGGACTCAGCTTCCCTCGATTCAAATAGGCGATGCGGTGCGCTCTGGTTTGCGGCTGATGCTGTATAACCTTGAGTACATCGTTGGGGCGGTTGTTGGCGTAGGGGTGCTGTGGTTCGCCTATCGCGTGTGGCGGCGGCGCAAACCGATTCAACTGCGCTGGCAGCGCATGAAACGACACGATCCTGCACGGGTGGCGATCTTCGCGGCATATCGACGCGGGCAGAAGGCGATCAAGTCGTACCGTGAGGGGTATCAAACCGTCGGGGAACATGCGACGATCTCGCCTGAATTGAAGGAGATCGCCGCACTGGTGGACATTGCCGCGTATCGCACCGAACCCCCCGATCAGGCAATGGTCGAAAAGGCGAAACGATTTAAGCCGCGCTCACCCTAATGCCACATCGAGGAACATCATGACGGCGAAACCGACCATCGCGCCCAACGTCGCCCGATCTGTGTTGCCGTTCCCCTGTGATTCGGGGATGACTTCTTCGACCACGACGAAAATCATCGCGCCCGCTGCGAAACTCAGCGCATAGGGGAGAATTGGACGAGCGACCAGTACAACCGCTGCACCGATCATCCCCGCGATGGGTTCAACTACTCCAGAAAGCTGACCGTACCAGAAACTCTTGAGTCGGCTCATACCGGAACGTCGCAGAGGCACGGCGACGGCGATTCCTTCGGGGAAGTTTTGCAGCCCAATGCCGATGGCTAACGCGACTGCGCCCGCCAGCGTCGTAGAGGATGCGTCATGCGCGACTGCTCCGAAGGCTACCCCTATTGCTAAGCCTTCGGGGATGTTGTGCAGCGTGATCGCCAAAACTAGCAGGATCGATTTTTGCCAGTCCGTCTTGATGCCTTCTGGTTGGCTCATGTTGGGGTGCAGATGCGGCAGGACGAAATCGATCCCGCGTAGAAATATGCCGCCAAGCAGAAAGCCTGTCACGGCTGGAAACCATGCCGGAAGCAGCCCGCCTTCGCCCATTTCGATGGCGGGGGCAAGCAGTGACCAGAAACTTGCGGCGATCATCACGCCGCCCGCGAAGCCAAGCATCGTATCAAGCATTCGGCGGCTGATTTGCTGTGTGAGAAATACACTCGCAGCCCCAAGCGCCGTGACGCCCCATGTGAACAGCGTGGCGAACAGGGCTTGGATGTAGGGGGGATAGGCTTGCAGGAACTCGATCATCAACCCTCACAGTAATTTTTAGCTTCACCTTATTGAAGCATTAGATGAGCCAAAATGCGAGGAGGAAGATCACCTTGAAACGGAACAATATGTCACGGGCGCAAATACACGGCAACGTCATCAATGAGGGCGGCGGGGGCGTTGTCTGCTGGATTGACTACAATCATCAAGCGGACGGTTGCCCACGAATCAGGGACAGTGAGCGTGAGCGAATAGGGTTGTAATGGGGTGTTTGCCGCCAGTGTGAGGTCTTGCCACACGCCATCAATGCCGTTAGTCAAGCCCACGCTGACCGTTTTATTGACTGTGCTGTCGTTGCCCAACAAAAGCGTGATCTCAAATGGGGTGTTTGCCCATGCGCCGCCGGATAACGGTTGATAGAACCCGCCCCAATCGGGCGGATCAGCCGAACGCAAGCGAGTCGCCCGCATGACGCCGCCGCTCACCGACCAGTTGACCCAACCGGACGGCGTCCATGCGTCTGTTCCGGCGCTAAAATCGCCATTCTGGATCAAGTTGGCGTCACCCGTTGTAATGGGGTGCTGCGCTGCTTGTAGAACCGTCCCATACTGCCAATCTGCTGCGTCGTTTGCTGAATAACCGCTGATCGGGACGTTTTGCTCGGCGTAAATATACGCGCCGTAAATTGATTCGATGCGTATGCCGTCATGGTCTTGATCAACAGTGTCCATGTAGGCGGCGACGGCATAGGCTTGCCCAAATTCGACATGTAGATGAGGGGCAGACGAATAGCCCGAACTGCCTTCCAGCGCGATCACATCACCCGCTTGAACAGGAATATTACAATTGGCTGAAACGTAATCATCTGTACACAAATCTTTAATCCATGACGGGATACTATCGGGCGCAAGATGACCATAGAGTGAGTATTCACGCGGGGCATGTTGGATGATAATGACATTCCAATACCACCACGCGCCCGACCCGTAAGCGTTGGCGCTGCCGGAGTCGTTTGCATAGACGATCACGCCGTCTTTCATCGCCGCAACATCGCGTCCGGTGAGGTCGAAGTCGATTTGACCTAAACCATGCTCGTAGAAACTGCGTGTGACTGTGCCATAACCACCGTCGGCAAATGGGAGCGCGTAGGGCGTGGTTGGCGCGAAATCGGGGTCAGCGGTGGGCTTGTAAGGTGTTGAATCCGCGTTGATCAATACGGCGGGCGGCAGTAAATCATAAGCGGCGGTGTAACCGGAATCGCCGGGTAAGAATATGTCCCAATTGGCGTTCTGATTGATCCCGATGATCCAATCAAGCACGCCGGGGTAGGGCTGCCCGGTTGCCCGCTCCAGCACCTCGACATAAATGATCGCGCCATCGTCATTTGCCGTGCGTCCCACCTCACGGTAAACCGATGGGCTGCGCTCTGACACAGCGGCGAGTCGTTGTGCGAGTGCCACATCTAAATCTGGTAACGGTTGAGTTAGAAAAAGGGTATAAAATAGTACAAGCACGGTTACAATGGTGTTTAACACGCCCTATATCCAATCAATTGAACCGATTCAGTGAAAATGGTAAAATGAACGTGTCCCTTGACACACCCAACAGCATAGAACGTCCTTAGGCGTGGTGCAACAACACCCTATGAAAAACACCCTATGAAACAATTTGTCTTAGACCATCTGATACAAGAATGCAACCGGGCAGAACGTGTGACCGGATGTGTTCAACATAACAAGGAAGCTGATCTCACCATCAAGCTGAAAGACGGCAAAACGGTGGGAGTCTTCGTGATCAACCGCGCCATTCGCGTGCCAGAGATCAAGGAAACCTACGAGTCGAATACAGCACGGGGAATCCATACCTTGTTCATCCTTGATGGACGGATGCTTCCCACTGAGAACAGCAAAATCTCGCCGCCGCCGCATTGGATGGAGGCGCTGCACACATTGACGTACAGCCGCATCTACATCTACCAATGTGATGGGCGTGAGGTGACGATACGCCCGCTGCATATAGAATGGCGGTGGGGCGACTCGCCGCGCTTTGTCGAGTTTGGCGCGGTAGTCAGTTTGAACGATTTGCACGCGGCAATGATCGAGTCAAATTCCAAGTTTATCGAGGGGAAATTCGCGGCGGCAAGTTTTGGCGAGGGGTCGTTCTGGAAGAAAAAGACTCCCCCCCATGAAGCGCAGTTCCGTTATTCGTGGCGGCACTGGTCGTATGGCGACAAGAAAGCCCGACCCGAAGAAGCACCCGCCGAAGATTGGACGGAATGGGAGGATTTTACGCGCCAGTACGAGGAAACCGTCAGCGACGAACAACCCCAATGGGATTGGGCGGGCGGTCAGGAGCAGCAAAAACAGCAACAGCGGCGCACGCGCAAACCTGCCGCAACGGTGGAGCGCGAACCTTATACTGTTCTGGGTGTCAGCATGACCGCATCGTTCGAGGAAGTTAAGCGGGCATATCGGCAGAAAGCCCGCGAATATCACCCGGACTTGCACCCCGAAGAGAAAGAGAAGTACACGGCGAAAATGGTGGAGATCAATACCGCTTTCGACGCGATCACGAAACAAAAGCAAAACAAGTGATTTTTCACCACAGAGAACACAGAGAACACGGAGGTTATAGAGAAAAACCTCAATTCCTCTGCCTTCTCTGTGGTTCCTATTTTTAAGGAGCGATTATGACAAATTGGGGCATTATCGGTACAGGAAACATCGCAAGCCAATTTGCGCGTGGGTTGAAGTTCACGCCCGACGCACAGTTGATCGCCGTTGGCTCACGGTCACAGGAATCAGCGGATAAGTTCGGGGACACATTCAATATCCCTAAACGCTATCCTACTTATGAAGCCTTAGTCGCTGATCCTGAAGTTGAGGTGGTTTATATCTCTACGCCGCACCCGTTCCATTTCGAGAATACGATGCTGTGCCTTGAAGCGGGCAAGCATGTGCTGTGCGAAAAGCCGTTCGCCATGAACATCACCGAAGCGCGGGCGATGGTCGGCGCGGCGCGGCACAAAAAGCTGTTCTTGATGGAGGCGATGTGGACGCGCTTCATCCCTGCGATGGTGAAGGTTAAAGAGTTGATCGCGGCTGGCACGATTGGCGAACTACGAATGTTGACGGCGGACTTTGGCTATCGTGCCGGATTTAACCCCAAAAGCCGTCTGCTCGATCCTGAATTAGGGGGTGGCGCGTTACTCGATGTGGGCGTGTATCCAATCTCGCTGGCGTCCATGCTTTTCGGGACGCCGCAGAGCATCAGCGCGAAGGCGCACATTGGTGAAACGGGTGTTGATGAGCAGATTGCGCTGATCTTCCAGTATGGCGACGGTCAATTGGCGCAGCTTTCCGCTGCTGTCCGCACACAGACGCCGCAAGAGGCGTGGATTATCGGCACAGAAGGCTCGATTCACATCACGCCGGAATGGTGGCATCCCGTCGGTTTCACGCTGATCAAGCGCGGACAAGCACCCGAACATTTTGATATACCCTTTGTGGGCAATGGTTATCAATTCGAGGCGATTGAAGTGGGTTGGGCGCTGCGGGCGGGCGAACTGGAAAGCCCGATCATGTCGTTGGATGAATCGCTCGAAATTATGCAAATGATGGACACGGCACGGAAGCAAATCGGGTTGGTGTACCCGATGGATTAATGGGTTTCGATCTGTTGACAAGCGATCCCATTTTCTGATACGCTGGTAAACATTGTACACATCACGCCCTACTCAACCCTGACTTTCGCCCTGATTACATGCGATTTGGTGCAATCCTTGTACAGATGCGCCTAGTCACCGGATGAGTTTGTAAATTTGTCTTTTTGACGGCTGCGGC
>JBBQRJ010000236.1:0-7293 GCA_038214955.1 Aggregatilineales bacterium
GGCAACCCCATTCAACTGGCGATCAATCCCGCCTACATCATTCCATTAAAACCATGAACCACAGAGAATATTAAAAGGACTTTCTTGGCGTCTTTGCGACTTCGCGCCTTTGCGTTAAATCTTTTCCTTGCTTTTCGTTGCTTTTCCTTGCTTTTCCTCTTGATCTGTGTTCTCTGTGTTCTCTGTGGTTAAATTTCTTTGATCAATTCACTCACGTACTCGTCAAATTTACCCGCGTTGCACGCATCGACGTAGCGCATAAATTCCCCGCCGCCAATGGGATACAACGGATAGCATGAGGTCGGGTATGCCCCGCGTGGCGCGTGGATAAGATAAGTCGCACCCGGCGCGGGGATGATCACGCTGTCAGTGGATCGTTCCACCCTGTCCACGACCTTTTCCACCGTGACGATCACTTTATCCGCGCTGAAAACCAGTTCCATATCCACGCCAAGATTGTTGTTGAGTTTCACATTGCCGCGTGCATCGCCTTCCAGCGCATGGAGTACCGTGACATCTGGCGAGATCGCGGGGAATGCCATCAGTTCTTCGCCCGTGTAGGGGTCAATCACCGTTTTGACATCGGGGCGCAAGCGCGGCAAATCCGTCCCTATCCACGCGGCAGATGGCATAAACCCGACTCCCGCCATATGCGCCCGCAGTCCCATTGCAATACTTGACTCGGTTTCTTCCATGATGCGAATGTCACCGCGATTGGCAAATTCGGTGAACATCGGCGCAAACCCGAACGACTCCAAGCCAAAATAGACAGACCGTACTGTGGAGACGCAGCCCGCACCCACCAGCAGATCGCTTTCGATGCCCGCCGTGAAGCAAAGTAATGTGAGGTTTTTGGGGCGCGATTCGCGGCGGAGCAGCGCCTTCACAAACGCCACCGGACGCCGATAAACAGTCATGCCGCCTAGCGCCAGAGTCACCCCGTCCGGGATGAGCGCCGCCGCCTCATGCAGTGAAATCCATAAGCCCAACGCTGTCCTCACTAGTTCTCATTCAGTCACCTTACGCAGATCGTTATTTCTGACCCCACCCCCACCCCTCCCCGAATTCGAGGAGGGGAGCAAGCACACTCCTGTTTGCGCCCTCCCCTGGATTCGGGGGAGGGAGGCGAGCGCAGCGAGCGGGGTGGGGGTCAAACGGACACCCTGCTTAAGGTGAGTTAGAATTGTGTTCAAAAGACGCGACAAAGGTACAGCACATGGCTATACAAACAAATTTGCGAATGACTAGCGCAGAATTTGATGAATGGGTCGAACGACCTGAGAACTACGATAAATTGTTTGAATTCATCGGTGGGGAGATCGTAGAAGTGCCGTCAAGCCCCTATGGGTCTATGATTGCAGCACGTTTTATAGGAGAATTGTTCGGGTTTGTGGACGCACTGAAATTAGGATATGTCACAGGCGAAGGTGGCGGATATACAGTTGCAGGGGAACGCTATATTCCAAGTGCTGCCTTTATATCCAAACAGCGCCAGCCGGAACTACCCGATCTAGGATATGTCCCGAATCCTCCCGATCTTGCCGTTGAGGTGGATATGTTGCCTCACATTGATGAAGCGCAAGAGCTTCGATTTAAACTAGTCAACTTATTTGCATGTGGGAACGACAGTTTGGGTAGTATGCGTACAAAAAAAGCAAGTTGAGGTTTATCAACCGAAATTATCAACGAAACTCTACGGCATTGAGGACACACTCGACGGTGGCGACGTGCTGCCGGGATTTACGCTGCCGCTCAAAACGATTTTCCCCGAATAAAAAGGGCGCAGCACGCTGCGCCCCTAAAACACAACTGATCTTTCGGACTACATATACTTCCGCATCAATGTTTCGAGCGCGTCCTTTGACGGGCGCAGCGAGTCGCCTTGTAAGTGTGACAGCGGCGTTTCCGTCAAGTTGAGGGTTTCGCCAATCGTCTGGCGCGGTTCTTCGTAGTAGATCAAACCGGTGATGAACAACTGATCGCGCTGTGCTTCTTCCAGCACGCGAATCGCTTCCATGCGGTTGCGCGGGTCGTGACCGTTGCCTACCTTCTTCAAGCGAATATACGAGCCGTCGTGCAACGGAACTTCGATGGTTTCCCCTGCGGCATAATCCCCAACGGTGATTTCTTCGTGGGGCTGGACAAAATCACGCGGGGTATATTCGATCTCTTGCAGCGCGATTTCGTTCTTTTTGCCGTAATCGTAGCTCTTGTTCGCCTTCGGGTCATTGTTGAACGTCACGCACGGGCTGATGATGTCTAGTACCGCTGTCCCCCTGTGACTCAGCGCCGCCTTGATCAACGTTTGCGCTTGTTTCGAGTCGCCGGAGAACGAACGGGCAACAAACGTCGCGCTCCCGATGATCGCTTCAAGGCACAGGTCAATCGCGGGGAGTTCATTCTTCCCGTAGTATCTGAGGAACTGTCCTGCATCGGATGTGGCGGAGAACTGTCCTTTGGTCAAGCCGTAGACGCCGTTGTTCTCGATGATGTACACCATCGGGACATTGCGGCGAATGACGTGCTTAAACTGTCCCATGCCGATACTTCCCGTATCACCGTCACCGCTGACCGCAATGGCGATCAGTTCGTGGTTAGCCGTAGTCGCGCCTGTCGCTACCGACGGCATACGTCCATGTACCGAATTGAAGCCATGTGACCCCTTGAGGAAATAGGCGGGAGTCTTGCTGGAACAGCCAATGCCGCTGAACTTCGCCACGCGCCACATGGGGAGATTCAAATCATAAGCGGCGCTGATGATCTGGTTCGAGATCGAGTCGTGACCGCAGCCGGGGCAAAGGGTACTCTGCCCGCCTTTGTAATCTGCTCTTTCGAGGTTGAGTGCGTTAGGCATTTAGCTATTCTCCTTGATGCGGTCATAAATCCATTGGGCAGTCATAGGTAGGGTATCGCCACACGCGAGCGAAATCATGTGGGTGCTGTCCTGCGCGATGTTCATACGCAGAATCTGGTGCATCTGACCATCGAAGTTGTTTTCAATGACATAAGTTCGCTTGTGCTTGAGGGCGAAATCGACAATGCCGTCCGCAAGCGGCAGAGCGCGAATACGCATGTAATTCGTCTTGATTCCTTCGGCGTTCAGCGCGTCGCGGACTTCATGTACTGCCACATCGTTCGAGCCGTAGGAGATCAAGCCAATCGCTTCGTTCGGATCGTTCGCTTCGTCAATCACAGGTTGGGGCAGAATTGACTTTGCAGTCTCAAACTTGAGGCGCAGGCGATGCAGGTTTTTCATCCAGTCGTCGCCGCGTTCGCTGTAAACCGCTTTTTCATTGTGACCCGTGCCGCGTGTGAAGAACGCCGCACGCGGGTGATCTGTGCCGGGAACGGTACGATAGCCTACACCATCATTGTCGTAGTCTTTGAAGCGATACCATTCACCATGTTCTGCGTAGAATTCTTCCAGCGCCACTTTGTCGAGCGTCTTGCCCCGACTGATCGGCTGATCTGGGTAATCAAACGGATCGCTCATCCACAGGTTCATGCCCAGATCAAGGTCGCTCATGACGAACACGGGTGTTTGAATCGCTTCCGCAATCTCGAACGAGCGCCAACCCATTTCAAAGCATTCTTTGACGCTGCCGGGGATCAGCACAATTTGCTGTGTGTCGCCGTGACTGAGGAAATGCAGGAACAACAAATCGCCCTGACTGGTGCGCGTCGGCAAGCCCGTTGACGGACCCATGCGCGTAATGTCCCAGATCACACACGGGATTTCAGCAAAGTACGCCAAGCCCACAAATTCAGCCATTAAGCTGATGCCGGGACCGCTGGTGGCGGTCATTGAGCGAGACCCTGCCCACCCCGCGCCGACGATCATCCCGGCGGCAGCGAGTTCGTCCTCTGCCTGAATGACGGCGACGGTGTTTTTGCCCGTGACGGGGTCTTGACGCAGATCAAGGTGATTCAGCACGTTATCGACCACGCTGGTGGACGGCGTAATTGGATACCACGCGACAACCGTCACCCCGCCGAACAGCGAACCATACGCGGCGGCTTCGTTGCCTTCAATGAGGATTTTACCCGCCGTTGAATTCATCGGCTCAAACTTGAACGGGTCTTGCTTGGTGAGGTTTTCTTTCGACCAGTTGTACGCCAGCACGATCACATCGTAGTTCATCTTGGCGGGCTTCTGCTTGCCGTTGAACTGATCCAATAGCGCCTGATACGCTACTTCCAACGGAATGTCGTACAGGAAGCAGACCGCGCCGACATAGACCATGTTCGTGATGCGTTCTTTGAAGTCGTTTGCAATTTCTAGTTGTGCCAGAATCTCTTTGATCGGCACTTCGTAGTAGGTCACATCCTCGCGGCTTCTGCCCCATTTCCAATCTTTCGGGATGATCACCGCGCCGCCGGGGGAGAGGTTCAGAATATCCTCTGCCGCCGTATCCTGATTGAACGTCACGGCAATTTCAGTCGTGGCGCGGCGGGCAATGTAGCCGTCCTTGCTGGCGCGAATGGTGTACCACGTCGGCAAGCCCTTAATGTTGGAGGGGAACAAGTTTTTACCGCTGACGGGGATTCCCATGCGGAACAGCGAACGGATGATCACCAGATTCGAGGTCTGGCTGCCCGACCCGTTCTTGGTCGCCACCATCAACGCGAAATCGTTGACGACGGTTTGCTGCTGTGTGGAGGGTGCATTCGGTTGAATATCAATTGCCATGAGTGGCTGACTCCTGCATAAATGTTCGTTGGTTAATTAAGTGGACGCGCCGTTGATCGTCCGATTGAGGTCTTGCATTCGTGGTTGGTAGTGGATGAGGTCGATATGTTCAACAAACAGGTTTTTTGCGCTGTCGTATTTGCCTTCCTCAATGGCGTTTAAAATGCGCGTGTGATAATCCCACACCTGCTGTAAGTAGCTGTAATCGGCATACCGGTTGAGTTCCACCGCGTCATAGGCGTCCCAGTAGGCTTCAAGAATCCCCATGACAAAGGGATTGCCCAAGCGCCTGAAAACGGTCAAATGAAACGTGCGATGTTCTTCATTAGGGATGCGAATCGGCTGTCCCTTGAGCTTGGCAATGGCATGATCGACACAGCGCCGCATGAGGGCTTTGTCCTCATCCGTCAATGTGGCGCACGCCTCATTCCAGAAACCTACCTCGATATGCTGGCGTACTTGATTGAATAACTCGAAATGGTGTTGATCTTGCGCGAGAGCAAAGAACAAACTGAGGCGAACAGCGGGCGTAAAGCTGTACGCTTTCATTCGCATCCCTGTTTTAGATCGAACTTCCACCAAGCCGAGCGCACGGGCGACCTCTAACTGTTCGCGCACTTTGCTAATGCCGACGCCCAGATGATCTTCGCTTTGCAGTTCATTGATCGTGGGGAGTCTGGCACCGGGTTGGAAATTCTCTCTGACTATGTATTCGAGCAGTTCCGAATCAAGGTCAATTTGCGGCATTCAGGGGCTATTCCTCTGATGAATAATATGAATGAGGTGAATATCAGTTTAGCATAAACCCTACAATTTTGTCTATAGGGCTTTGGATAGTTTGAACAAGAAAAGAGAGTTAAAAGTTGAAAGTTAAAAGAGGAAAGTAACGACTGAGAGTCGGGTGTAGGGACGCGATTTATCGCGTCCGGCTTTTAGAGCGGCACAGACGCCATTCATGGCGTCCCATATGGGACAAGTTAAGCCGATTTGCCGGACGCTAAAGCATCCGGCAAGGGTAAAAAGTCCTCTGAAGGGGACTCAGAGGGTGTTTGGAGCGCGAATTAGATTCCCATTTACGGGGCTTTTTAGAACTAGCCGGAGGCTTTGAGCCTCTGGCGACCCCCCAAACGAAACTTTTTCTGAGGCGGAAACCCCTTAACTTGGTGTATATAGGACGCCATTTATCGCGTCCCTACGGTTTGTCTACTTCTTTTTCTTCTTCGCGGGCATCAGCGTTTGCACGTAACGGATGCTGTCCTCAATCCAGTACGTGATCTTCTTTTCGTCGCTGAGGATGCTTGGCGGGAGCGTGATGTACTGCTTGCCGCCGGGCGTGGTTGAATCATATCCGGCGTCGTTTGCCCCTTCTTCACGGATTGCCGATTGCTCGTTCTCTGGCAGCTTCAACCCCAAGCGATCATCCCAGAAGATCGCAAACGGTTTGCCCATTGTGTAGACCAGCACACCGCCGAACATGCCTTTATAGACGAGATCGGGGCGAATATCGGGGATTTTTCCCACCCATGACTCGAACTGCGCTTGCATTTGACGGTATTTGTCTGAAACCATGGCTTGACTCCTTGTGTATCAATCGCTATATGATCATTCTATGCGGAGGGGTGATCATGGCAAAAGATGACAAGCTCAAGAAGTATGAAGATGTGTTGATGGCGGCGCTCAAGTTCGATGAAGACGATCTCGCGGCGAACATCGACGGCACATTGAGTCAGCGTCAAATCGCGCAGATGAAACGTCAGCGTGATAATACGCTCATTATCGTGGGGATCATCGCATTTTTGGCGTTGTGCTTTGTGCTATTCACCGGACTATTGACCAGTTTTAACGGGATGCTGCTTGCTGCTTTCATCGCCATTGTGATCACGCTGGTTGTCCTCATCGCAGCGGTGATCGCCAACAACATCAACCGGGATCTAGCCGATTCGGTGCGCGTGGTCGAAGGGCGTGTAGAGTTAGACACCAATCCCGGTCAAAACGCGACTGCCTTTTACGTGAAAATGGACGATCTGAAATTCACGGTCAAAAAAGAGGCGTTTTTAACCTTCAAAAACGGTGATCCGTATCGCATTTACTACGCCCCGCAAACGAAAACGATCCTCTCGGCGGAATGGCTGCGCGGCGATGATCCGTTTGAGGATCATCGGGATCGCAAGCGTGATGTAGACGACGTTGCACCCGATGACAGCGACGTGATGACCCCTGAATTGCAGAAAAAGACGCGCTATCAAGACGGAACTTAAGCCACGCCGCGCCCGATGTTCATCATCAACGGGAAAATGACTTCATCGCCTTGATGATAAGGCGCGAAGATCGCCCGCATATCCTCGTGAATCGGGTCGAGCATGGCTTGGCGCTTCGCCATATCAATGGCTTGGAACGCCGCTACCGCCGCGCCGGATGCAAACAGCGTCGCGCTGACAAACGAATGTTCATTCGGGAAGCGGACTGAAACCTTCACTTGATGAACCGTCACATCGCGGAAACCTTCTGTTTCAAACAACATCCCAAGCGCCCTAGGGTCGCCAAATTGGAACGGTGCTGCCAGCAGGGGAATACCAGAGTGGCGCATCAGCACGTCGTTAAAT
>JBBQRJ010000237.1:0-7266 GCA_038214955.1 Aggregatilineales bacterium
TCAATATCGAGCCGCGAATACAGGTCGTGCAGTTCTTCGATGTTGCGATCCGGGTAAAGTGGACGCTGTGTGCGCCGCTCAATCGCATTGACCAGCGTCGGCTGTGCTTCAAGATTAATCGACAAACTGGTGATCGAACGGTTCATCACCTTATCGACTCCCCAGGTGATGTCCGCATAATTGGCGCTTTGAATCCGCAGCAAAGCGCCGATGTCGGCGCGTAAAACCGTCAACGTAGAAGTGACAATCCGTTCGGGGATGCTTTCAAGCGTGGCACGTTCCAGCATCATACCAAGCGCCCGCATCAATTGTGCCGATTCCCGATCTGCCGCGCTCACCGTCACCAGATCAGGCGACTCAGCACGCACCGCAGGCACGATCAACGGCGCAGGTTTATGGGCAATTTCCGTCTCAAGCTGTATCAGAATGGCGCGATAAATCAACACGGGGACGATCAGCAAGCCGCCGACAAACGTCAATCGGATCAGTCCGGCGTAATCCCCGATGATGTTGCCCTGTGCCGTCTGTACCAGCGTCGCCACATAGCCGAACAGCACCAGCGCGAAAAATATTAACTTCAGCGGCACATCGGCAACATGGCGATAGTACGCCAGCAAAATCAAAATACCGAGCGCCGAAATCACCGCCGCGTTGAACGTCCATGCGACGCCAAATCCGCTCAGGTTGAAGTCAGAACGCGCAAAAGCGCCCACCCACTGCACGCCTGTGAAGATGTAGCCAAGCGCCGCCGAGCCGATCAACACCAGCAGGATCATGTTCGGGGCGCGTCCCCACAGTTCATGATCAGCGGTGAGGAACGCCCACCCTAGCAGCACAATGGCGACAACCTGTGCGATCCGTTCCATCGGCGGCAAAATCGAATCGGCGGGCTGCCCCGTCAGCAATGCGAACAGCGCCCCGACCAGCAGCAGCGTCCATGTGATCACGACACCAAACAACGCCAGCGTGTACTGACGAAAGGGTCGCGCCGTCGAACGCTTAAGCCGCTGCCCCAATGCCATAAAGAACGCCGCCTGAGTGATCGCCATGACGATCAGGTAGTAAAGCAGATCACCGGGGGGGCGTAGGAATAGGCTCGTAAAATCAACTGGAATCAAAGGATTATTCATAGCGTCTAGTATAGCACTATGCCTCTTTACGGGCAGGTTGGTTTTCGGTTTGTGCCAGCACTCACTCTTTTCTCCCCCTCTCCTGCTTTTGGGAGAGGGGGTTGGGGGGTGAGGCGGCTTTTCGGGTCGAAGGTGAGGCTTTTTTCTCCCCCTCTCCACTTGGAGAGGGGGTCGGGGGGTGAGGTTGCTTTTCGAGCTTGGGGCGTGAGGTTGCTTTTCGAGGCTCTGTTGACGCCTTCCCCACCGTCCGCTAAACTGATACGTTGGTGTTGGATTAGGTCAATTGAACATATGACATCTCTTAGTGGATTAGGGACACGCCGACGCGCACGCCGCCTCCCCATTGTTCCCCTCTTGTCTTGGTTGTTCATCCTCGTGGCAATCGGGCTGCTCATGCTCGAACTGATCCGTTTCAGTCAGCAATCCGAACGCTTTTCAACCGAAGTTGTGGTCGCGGGTGTTCCCGTCGGCGGCTTATCGACAATCGATGCCGCCAACCGCATTGAACAGGCTTACGCGCAGCCTGTCACCATCTGGTATGCCGACAGTCCCATTCAGCTAGACCCCGCGTCCATTGGTTTCCGAACCAACCGCGAAGCGATGTTAGCCGAAGCGCGGACGGGCGGAAATTCAGACGCTGCATTCTGGCAGCGATTCTTAAACTACCTCGCGGGCAGCGAATCACAAACACAGGTCAGTGTCAATTTGGTAGCAGACTATCAAGAAGCCTTGCTGCGCCAGATTGTCAACGATATTGCCGCCCGTTATGATCGTCCACCGGGAGAGGGAAGCTACGACGTACAAACCCTCACCTTTCGCCCCGGTGATTCCGGTTACGTTATGGACGCCGCCACCGCCCTCCCCTTAATCGATTCGGCGCTGCGCGACCCGCGCAACCGTCAGGTCGTTCTACCCGTAGACAGCACCAATGGTCGCAACACACAAATTGACTCCCTGCGTGACCTCATCATTGCCTACCTCGACTCGGAAGGGTTTGTATACGACGGGCAGTCAACCATTGCGTCCGTATTCGTCATGGACTTGGAAACAGGCGAAGAAGTCAACATTCTAGGGGATGTAGCCTTCTCTGCCGCCAGCACGGTCAAAGTCCCCATCTTGATCGACTACTTCCGTAATTTGCTGTTCGCCCCTAGCGATGATGAAGCCTTTCTCATGGCACAATCGCTGTTATGCAGTAACAACAGCTCCTCCAACCTGATCATGCAAATCATCGGCGGTGGGACGGATACCAGTTTGGCGACAGGCATAGCAGATGTCACCAATACGAACCAGTATTTAGGCGCACGCAACAGCTACCTTTCCGCGCCGCTGTTTCTAGGGGGCGATCAGCAGTTGTTCTCCATTCCCGCGCCGACTACCGCCCCGAATGCCAACTTCAACACGGGGGCAGACCCCTTCAACCAGACGACCACCGAAGACTTAGGCTCATTATTCAGCATGATCTACGATTGCGCCGAATTTGGCTCTGGCTTGATCGCCGCCTACCCCGATGGCAGTTTCACGCAAAATGAATGTCGCCAGATGCTCGAATTAATGAGCGCCAACGATCTTGGACGCCTGCTCCAAGCGGGAATCCCGTCAGGGGTACGCATATCACATAAAAACGGCTGGCTAGAGAACGTGCATGGCGATGCGGGAATCGTCTATCCCCCCAACGGACGCAGCTATGTGATCGCCGTGTTCGTGTGGGAAAACGTCGAATTTTTCAGCTATGCGCGTGCATGGCCCCTCATCGAAGGCGTTTCTCGTGCCGCTTGGAACTATTTTAGCCCCGACGAACCCTTGATCGCGCCGCGCACAGACATCCCCGATCAAGCAAACGACTGTGTGGATTTCTCCCCGCCCTACGGCGAAGTCAACCTCGACAACATCAACGGTTGGCGTCAATAACCCCCCCTCTCCTGCTTTTGGGAGAGGGGGTCGGGGGTGAGGCTGTCTTTGCAGGTTGGGGGGGTGAGGCTGTCTTTGCGGGTCAGAAGTGAGGCTGTCTTTGCTCCCCCTCTCCTGCTTTTGGGAGAGGGGGTTGGGGGGTGAGGCTGTCTTTGCAGGTCGGGGGGTAAGGCTGTCTTTGCTCCCCCTCTCCTGCTTTTGGGAGAGGGGGTTGGGGGGTGAGGCGGCTTTGCGGGTTGGGGGGGTGAGGCTGTCTTTGCGGGTCGGGGGTGAGGCGGCTTTGCGGGTCAGAGGTTTACGGCACAGCAACCGCCAGCGTAATCCGCTATGAGGTGCGCGATACGGGTATCGGCATAAAACCAGAAGATCAAGCAAAGTTGGCGAAGGCAGCACCTTTTGGTTTACTCTCCCTGCGAATCAGACAAGGGAATCGACGATTGAACCCATTACCCTTACCGTTACCCATACCCTTACGTGCGCTGGTGATTGATGATGACAGGATGTTAGGCGAGGCGTTTGTTGCCGCGCTGCGCTTCTGTGGATTTTCAGTGGAATATATTGGCGACAGTACCAAAGCAGTACAGGCGATTGAGGATCAGCAGCCGAGCCTTGTCACGTTGGATGTCAACATGCCGCGCATGTCGGGCATAGAAGTGCTGCACGCCGTCCGCAACAACCCTGCAACCGCACGCACCCGTATCATCATGATTACGGCAAGCGGCATGATCACCCATGACGAGGATGCCTTTCGCCTAGCCGACCTTGTGTTGTTGAAACCAGTGAATTTGTCGCAGTTAATGACGTTTGCCAAGCGCATCGCAGAGCAAAATCCGAATTAGTGAACCTCAGTTTTGAATAGCTTTATTCTTTTTAGCTCGTTACTTCTTCATCGCCAGTCGTGCGAGGGCTTTTTCGGGCGTATCTGCAATCGAGAATACCAGATCGAGTCCGATCATCTCCATAACTTCGCGGACACGGGGCGTCAGCGTAACCAGCATCAAATCCCCTTTGAGGTCACGCGCCCGCTGCCACGCACTGACCAGCGTCTTAAATCCGGCACTCGAAATATAATCGACCTCAGACATATCCACCAGCAGCCATTTATGCCCTTGTTCCAGCACCTGCCACAACACCGCCGTGAGTTCGCGGCTTTGCATCGCGTCAAGCCGACCACTCGGCGCAATCATCCAAACTTTCGGCTTGACTTCGGTCACGCGAATAGGCTGCATGGGCATTTCGGGTGCTGGCGGGTTGTGATGATTATGGGGTTTAACCTGCTTCATCATGACAAGGCGGTTACGGCTTCCGTCATGCATGTAATTCACGCGATCCATCAATTTCTTGATGAAGAAAATTCCCCATCCCCCCGGTTCACGATGTACCAGCGGAGCTTTCGTATCAGGATCAGGAAATGCCATCGGGTCAAACGCGGGGCTGTCATCCAGAATCGTGATGACAAACTGGTCTCGCTCCAGTTGGCACATCACATCAATCACCGAATCCGGGTCTTGAGCATAGCCATGCTCAACAATGTTCGTACACGCTTCATCGACTGCCAGATAGCATTGATGACAGGCTTGCGCGTCTAAGCCCGCGTTCTGTGCTGCTTCGGCAACAAAAGCGCACGCTGTCGCTACCGCCTCAAGAACGCCCGCAATTCGTAACTGACGTTCAGTCATGCCCCTCGCCTTGACTAGTAGCTGCCAACGGCGTCCGTTTGCGTCGGGAAGATTTGGAAAATGGTGTCTAAGCCCGCCATCTCAAGGACTTCTTGTACCCGCGTCGACGGCTGAGCGATTCGTAAATCGCCACTGACGCGCCGTACTTTTTTGAACGCAGATACCAATTCGCGCAGCCCTGCACTGCTCATGTAAGAAACTTGTGACAGATCAAGGACTATATTCGTATTACCTTCGTCAATCGCGTTTGAAAGCGACGTGCCAAGTTCGTCGGCGTTGAGGCTGTCTACACGCCCGATCACTTCGACAAGGGTGACTTGTTCAAGTTCCGACACGCGAATGTCGACCATAGAATTTAACGGCAGGCGACACGCGGTTTCAACCGGGTGCGGAATGCCGTATTTACTCCTTTCGTTCAATATCAGCACTCGTAGGTATCATGACCGACATAACGTAGCACCTTGCGGCACTTAGGCTGGTCAACACGAGCATTTTCATGCTCCCGCTTTTAACCGGGGGGCGTTGACTGATTCCCTACTCCTGTTTCCAATTCGCACGCATTATACCGCTTGTTTTTAGGGTGTGACAGGTGACAAAAGGCGGAGGTTTTAGCTAGGTCTTTTAGCGCCGTCTTTAGCGCCATCTTTAGCGCCATCTCATGAATGAGAGGTACAATAAATGGAGTGTGTTGAGGTTTGCCGCCCGACGCACAAAGCATCGGGCTACGAGAAGAATAGCCTCCTTTAGGAGGCTTTAGCCTCTGGTGATAAACTCAGGATCATTTGCGATATTGTGGGAAGTTTGCTAAATGGATATTGGAATTGTTTTGCTGCTAACCGCCGCCCTCACGACAATGTTGATGCTCTTTCAGCGCAGCGAACGTAAACGCCGTTTATTCGTTGCCATTGTCATGCTGTTAACGGGCGAATTGATTCGCCTTTACATCTGGTATCGCGGTTATCATACCGAAGGTTGGGTCGCGTTGATCACCGCCATCGTGATCAACCTGTTATTCTGGCTCTTGATTGGTCGCTACAACCCCGTAGGCAGCAGTGACCGTATTCGCGTCTACCGCATGGACGACTAACCCCGCTGCCTCTCCCCCTCTCCTCTTTTCGGGAGAGGACAGTTTTAATAAATGAGATATGTTGAGGTTGCCGCCCGACCCTCAAGTTGCCGCCCGACCCTCAAGGGTCAGGCTACGGGAAGAAAGCCCTCTTTAGAGGGCTTACAGGCTTTTAGGGTAGACGGAGGCTTTAGCCTCTGGCGGTGAAATGGCGAACTGTCGCCCCCTTTCTTCCTCCCCCTCTCCTTCTTTCGGGAGAGGGGGTCGGGGGGTGAGGCTATCTCTCCTTCTTTCGGGAGAGGGGGTCGGGGGGTGAGGCTATCTCTCCTTCTTTCGGGAGAGGGGGTTAGGGGGTGAGGCTATCTCTCCTTCTTTCGGGTGAGGTACTTCTTACCCGATCACCGTCAGCGGAATCACATCAGCGGTCTGCAACATCACCACGCTAATCCGTGCTGCGATGGTTTGCGCCATTTTCGCAAACGCCTGCCCTGCGGGTGATTCTGGCGAGACTACCGCCACCGGACGACCATAATCCCCACCCTTACGCACTTCGGCATCGAGCGGGATTCGCCCTAAGAATGGAACTTTGCGCTCATTGGCGAGGCGTTCACCGCCGCCCGAACCAAAGAAATCGCCCGCCATATTTTCTACAATCCCCAGCACAGGCACGTTCAATTGATCGAACATGGCAGCGCCCCGAATCGCATCCGACACGGCGACATCTTGCGGTTGCGTCACAATGATCACGCCCGTCAGCGGGAACGACTGCGCCAGCGACAGCGGAGCATCACCCGTTCCCGGCGGCAGGTCAACGATCATGTAATCGAGGTTGCCCCATTCCACATCCGTGAAAAACTGGCGAATTGCGCTGTGCAGCATAGGTCCCCGCATGATCATCGGCTTATTCGGCTCGATCAAAAACCCTGTGCTGATCACCTTGACGCCGTAAGCCTCAATTGGCTGCATCTTCTCATTGACGACACGCGGACGCCCATTGCCCAAGCCCATCATCATGGGGATGTTGGGGTTAAGAATATCAGCATCAATCAAACCGACACGCGCTCCCGCTTCTGCCAGCGACACCGCGAGGTTGGTTGCAACAGTGCTTTTGCCCACGCCGCCCTTACCGCTCGCAACAGCGACAATGCTCCGCATGGCAACATCTAAGCGCCCTGTGATTCGGCTGTCTGTAGGAACTTGTGCATCCCACTTAATGCTAATGTGATTGATCCCCGGCACTTTGCCGATCACTGCATCGTTGCACCGCGAGATAAACACATCTTTCAGCGGGCAAGCGGGAGTCGTTAGGACAATCGTAAATTTCGCTGTATCACCTTCTACACTGAGGTCACGCACCATATTCAGCGAAACAATATCACGGTGAAGTTCGGGTTCAATGACGGTACTGAGCGCCGCCATGATTTGTGTATTCAGATCGCTCATCGGGTCTCCCGGTAAATTATGCTGATTTACTTCTATT
>JBBQRJ010000238.1:0-7253 GCA_038214955.1 Aggregatilineales bacterium
CCCAAGGTGATCGCGCTTGAAGGTGTTCATGCTGTTGCCCAAGTCGGTGTTGTAATAGCCGGGTCGGTTTTCGCTCAACACTTTTTCGACGGCTTCCATCGGCTGATGTTCTTTGAACACCATGCTAATGTCCACAATATCACCAATGAAAATAAAGCTGTCCGTCTTGGCGACCTGATCTTGCAGTTCATAGATCAGCGTGAGCAAAAATTCGGCACAGTAGCGCATGGACGTACTCACGTCGCAGATGAGTACCAGCGACGGTTTGACGTGTTCCGTCTTGTACTTGAGTTCAATCGGCACACTGTCATATTTCATGTTGGCACGCAGCACACGGCGCGGGTCTAGCGTGCCAGCTTTCGCCCGCTTTTGACGGAGCGCCGCCCGTGATCGCAAGCGTGCCGCCAAGCGCCGGATTTCCCCGCGCATATGCTCAATTTCTTCATCGCTCAAGCGCGTGAACGGCACATCCATCAGGTCGGGCTTAGGTTCGGGTTCGCGGTTCGCCATGCGTTCCGCCAGACTCGCGCCCACGTACTGCGACACCTGATCCGATAAGCCTTCCGCGTTCTGTTCCAGCATTTCGCGCAGTTCTTGAGCCTGTTGGCGGCTCATGCCCTGTGCTTGAAGTTCTTGCAGTAGTTCTTCGATCATCTGCTGAATTTGCTGCATGTTGAGCTGACGCTGCATTCGCCGTTCAAACCACGGGCGCTGATTCATGTCCGACGCTTGATCCAACCCCGACTGCTGCCCCGCTTGATCGAGCTGGTCATCGCTGAATGGTTTCCCCTGTAGAAGTTGTTGCAATAGCTGTCGCAGCGCCTCTTTGTCCGCCATGAGGTTATCCATGGCTTCCTGCATTTTTTGCTGGTCTTGCTGCGACATGCCTTCGGTGGCGTCTTCCATTTGGGGCTGCTTTGACCCGAAGAACAAAGGGAAATAGGTGTCAAATTTGTCCGTATCGCGGGATTCTTTAACCAGCGTCGTCTTGAGCGCCGAACGGAACTGATCTTTATCCTGAATGCCGATTTCTTCTACGCCGTGCATCGCATCGAGGCTTTCCGCTAAGGAAATGCGGACGCCAGCGGCACGGAGAGCGCGGATAAATTCGACCATCCTTTTATCCATGATTTGCGATTCCCTATCACTGCGGTTAGGAATTATTATAGGCGGGAAGGGGAAATGGCGTCAACCTAACCAATACGACTGTTCATGACGGGGGGATTAACTCAGCCTCACCCCCCCAACCCCCTCTCCGAACGGAGAGGGGGAGACAAAAAGACTCGTCCAGTCCCCTCTCCTATTTTCGGAGAGGGGATTTAGGGGTGAGGCTAATCGTTACAAAAAGCAGGGGTGGGGTGACTTATTCCGTCGGCTTGCGTACTTTCAACTCGGAGACTTTCAATATTTTGACATGATCTGCAAAGCGGTTGCCGTGAATATCCTCGCCCTTTACATAGTCGAGCGCGGGTCCCGAATGATCCTCGATGCGCTGTAAACGCTTTTGCGCCCACAGTGCGAAATCTGCCATTGTTTTGTCGTAGCCTTCGCCAGACGTGACGATTTCCGCGTCGAACTGTTCTACGTAATGCCGCCCATAGGGGACAAGCTGTACCAGCGGCTCACCGACTTTGAAAGTCGTGCGGACAATCGGCATTTGCACGCGAAAATTGAGCGTAAACGTGTTGTTCAGCCAGTCTGTTTCGACAAAACCTTCCAGCGTTTGAATATTGTGCTTGTAGATGTTCGGCACGGGACGCACCAGCAGATTGATCCCCGGTGGCGTGCGGACGATGAAATGCGGGAACACCGTCACCGTGCCGAAGCCGAACCACGACATCGCCCAATCTTTATCATCGGTGTCCACAATGACATGCTCGCGCCCATTGCCGCCGCGCCATACCACCGTAAATTCGGAACGGTTGATCACCGTCCAGCCGAGCGTGTTTGCCGTGACGAGCGGCAAACAGTGATAGAACTGAGGCGTAAAAGCGTCACGCAGTCGATCTGACGGTTGTACGAAACTGGCAATATCCACGTCTTTATTCGTGGGATAAAACTCGATTACGGGGCGTTTATTTTCCATATAACCCTCTAAAAAGTTGACGCAGCAGGTACAAGCATTATAGCCGCCGTTCGTGGACGGTTAATGTTAAACATTTGCTTCGCGCTCTGCGATGTCCTTGAGGTTTTGCAGCGCATTGATCAAATCCCTCTCGTTCTGATGCTCAATCGTGAGGCGGTTCAAGAGCTGACCCAACACAGACCCCGGCAAATTGTAGGCGATTCTCACTTTGAGGCGCGTCCCATTCTCGATGGGGCTGAAACCGAACTCGAACATGCTGTCGATGCCGCTGATCGTTTTGACGACCAGCCGACGATTTTCGTCTAACTGCATCACCTGATGTTCGCCTTTGATGCGAATGCCCATCATATTGTAGACGTAGCGGGAGACCGAACCGATAGCCGTCGGCGCGGGGGTAATGCGCTGCTGTGTTTCAAACGTATCCCACCATTCCGGCATTCGCTCCGGTTGATGCGCGACTAGGGCGAAAATGTTCTCCGCTGGCGCAAGGATGTCTATGGAATGTTCAACCTGGGGCATAAGCAACTCCTGTCCGATACTCCTTGATTATAGCCGCAATTTTCCTATGTCCCCCATGAGATAGAGCGTAAGCTACGGCAAACGCATCAAAATTTCCGGGAGTTCATCAAGGTCAAGAATGCTCGTAGGGGAGGGGCAATGTCCCCTCCCGCCATAAAAAGCACGGGCGACCACACGGGGTCGCCCCTACACGCCCGCTCTGACCTCGATACAAATATCCGCTCGATTTTGAAGCGATTACCCTAGAGCGTAAGCGAATAGGGACGCTAAGAAGGGGGTTCTGCGACTACGGGCTGACCAATTCCGCCGAGTCGCACTCTGTACAGGCAACCGTTTCGACAGATTGCCCCGCCGCGAGGTCTGCGACCCAATTTCGAAGGCGAACATCACCCACACTATAGGTATAAAATTCGGGGTATGGCGTAATACAGTGCAGATCGCCGCCCTGTGTGTACGAGGCGAAATTATCCGCACTGGCGGCAATGTCGCTCAGGTTGGCAGGTAGTCCATCTTCATAACTGATTCCCCCTTGTGCTAGACGGGCGAGATAGGTTTGTGTCTCATCAGCTACCGTGTTGTATTCACTGAATAGAACATCGGGGAACAGCGCCGTCGCTTCAAGCCAGAACGTATTGAACGACAGCGAGTCGAGCGTTTCATCGGCATAGCCTTCAAAGTCGGGGAGAACGCTCAACGTATTCCACGCTCCAAACTGTGCGGTGAGATTCCCTCGCAGACCCCCTGCTGAATCCCCTAACACCGCCGCACGCACGCCGTCATAGTGCGCTAGGATGTTCGGCGCGTGGAACGACGCACCCAATGACCCCGCGCTGCACCCATTGACGAACACGCTTTCGGGGGCGTCAAAATTGGCATAAGCCCAATCGAGCGCGGCGTTTGCGTTGACAACCCCTTTATGGTTGATCTCAAAGCTGGCGTTGTTTCGTTCATAGGTTGTCACGCTGTCGCCCATGTGAACATCGCCTGTGCAGTACGAGACGAATACCATGTCATAGTCGGCAAACGGGTTTTCGGGATTATCGAGATCGTAAATGCCTGAACTGCCGCCATAGCCCGGACTGTTGAACGGATCGGTGAGGTCAAGCGATGCGTTGAATGTCCCAAATTGCTCACTGCATGAGAGGGCATTCCAACACGCGCCGCCGCCTTGAAAGTCGATGAGCAGGTTATCGCTTGTACCTTCGCGTGCGTAGAAATGGTACGGCGTCCCACGAGAGCAAATCGTGTCGCCGCCGGGTTCGATCATGTTCCAACCGTCGTCAAGTGGGGTGGTTTGCGCGAGAACACTGCTGACGACGAACAGGAAAACGACTAGAAAAGTTAAAAATAGACGCCGCATAAATTGATCCTTTTCGTAGGGACGCCATACATGGCGTCCTATAATCTGATCCTGCCCCGATCCCGCAAGCCGTCTCACCCTAAATCCCTCTCCGAAAATAGGTTGAGGACAGGACACATTTAACAATTGGTTGGTTTTTGCCACCAGAGGCTAAAGCCTTCGGCTACCAGAAAAGACTGTAAGCCTGTTAAAACAGGCTGTTTAGCCCCGTTTACGGGGCTTACTACTCCTTGCCGGATGCTTTAGCTTCCGGTTATTGGACACACTCTATATCGCGTCCCTACAATCCCTCAATCCCGTATTTGGGCTTCGTCGCCGCGCAGCATCTTACGATAGTTGACAAACTGCACGTAAACGCTCAACCCGACGCGCTCGTATAACGCGACTGCGCCCGTCGGGTTAGAGGCATCGACGCCTAAACCCGCCCGTGTGTAGCCGCGTTCCTGAAACAGCTTAAACGACTGTTTGAGCAGCGAGTAGCCGAGTCCGCGTTTGCGGTACGGTTTACGCACACCCAACCCCATCACCCACGCCATATCCGGCTTATCTGCCACCGTGCGATTGAAGCTGAAACCCGCAATCTGATCGCCGTCCCACGCGATCACCCACAGTGAAGGATCATTACCGGGACGGTTCAGCAAAAAGCGCGTCCATGTATCAAAATCCCGCTGGATATGTCCCCATTCTTCCGAAAACGACTCTTCATATGCCTCATGAACAGCGTGAACATTTTTCGGGTCGAATGGGCGAATCTCGATTCCGTCGGGTGGGGGAACTGCCTCAATTGGACTATTGAGCGCGATCCGCATCCGGTAAACCGAGCGAATGTGATGATAGCCCCGCTCATCAAACACGTTGATCACGTCGGCGGCAGTCATGTTGACGTAGATCGTGAGGTGAATAGGGGTTTCTGGCGTCGATTTTTGTTCGCCAAGTGTCGCTGTTCGCTGTTCGAGATAGCCCATCAGCGCATGAATGGTATCGTCGCGGCGGTATTCCGGTTCGATGATCAGTTCGCCCCAACCGCCGCCCCGTTCCACTTCAAAATTATAGTTCGCCCCGCCGATCAACTGCCCGCTGTTGTCGTGCATCAAGTAGATTTCAAACGTGGGATCGCTTAAACGTGCGCTGACTTCTTCGGAAGTCGTGCGGGCTTCAATGCCGAAACCTTCATACGAGCGGTTCATCAGATCAACGAACGCGGGTAAATCTTCCGGTTGGTAAGGGCGGATTGTGTAAGGCATGGTGTCCTCTGCGCTGTGATGTGTTTATCGTTTGGCAGTCCCGCGCTGCGGTGCTTGATCATCTTCATCCTGTTCGGAGAGCAGTTCATCGAGGCTCATTTTGCCGAGTCGATTTTCTGCCATCATCGCCCGAACTTCGTTGCTCAATTCACCATCTGCGTTGATGTGGCGGCGCATGGCTTTGCTGGCGCTTTCCTGCCAGTTAAACCGATGTTCCGCGATTCCCACGCCGTCGGCACTCACGCGCAGCAGCCAATCTTTCGCCGTCGCCAGTTGATCGTGAATGGGCAGTCGTGCGCTGGGGCTGATCAGGTTCAAACCCTTTTGCAGCTTATGATCGTTTTCGTGGACGAACACCGTTTCGCCGTCGCTGTCGAGCATCTCGAAGCGAATACGTCCTACCGCTCTGGTGGGCAGCCGAAGCTGAACAAATGGCTGAATGTAGTCCACATCATCCATCACGGGGATGTTGCGATGGATCACGGGTACATTGTCACCGCTAAACGTCATGACGCCAATATCGACAGGCAGCACATGGATTGTGGTGGGGTCAAGCCCGGCGCGGCGCACAGAGTCGAGCGCGTGCGGGTAGACTTGATCGGCACGGGGCTGTACCGCGATGACGGTATCCTCATCGTCTTCATAGTCGTCAGCATCATCGCCAAAGTCGAAACGCTGGCGCGGGCTAGAAGATTGCAGAAATTCGCGTGTGCCTCGAAAATTGCGCGAGACGAGCCAGAAGCCAAGCCCCGCAAGGATCAACGCAAAGAAGCCCGCGTTCGCAATGGACGATAAGCCCGCTAACAATAAGAAAACGCCGATCATGATTTCGATGAAGCGGCGATTTTGTGAGTCATTCATGCAAACAGAGTCCTCTACTCGCGGCGGTCTTGTTGATTACGACTGCGAAGGAGTTCTTCAAGGCTTAACGGTTCTTCTTCTTTGGGGGCGGGAACGCTCAAGTTTTCGCGGGCGTCCTCAAAGCGGCGGTAGCGTTCGCGCAGTGATGGAGTCATGGTGAAGGTGTGCGCCGCTTGCAGCGCCCCATCCACAAAGACGCGCAAATCCCACTCGCCCGCGTCTAATTTGGCAGCCGCCAGCGGCAAATGATGATCGGCAAGGATGTTCATTTCGCCGTCACGCAGATACGTTTTCATCTCGTGGACATAACGCGCTTGACCGCCGCTGTCCAAAATCTCGAAGCGCAGCAGCACCTGTTGATCGGCGCGTTCTGGCTGTACATGGAGCGTGATGAACGGACGCACACCATCATCATCCAGCGAAATGCTGCGCGACTTCCGCATGACCATGCCTTCGCTGCTGGACTGTGACGAAATCAAGCCGATGTCCAATACCGTCAGCCCATTGTCGAGGTTGCCCGTGCGTCGGCGGGCGCGTTCCACCGATTCGCGGGCTTCCGCGCTCATCCTCATTTGCGTGAGAGAAGAACGCGAACGGTCAAGCAGTTGGGTCGGCTGAAATTCCAATACCGACGCCGCAACCGCGAAGGCGTACATGCCCAACAGCGCCAATGTCACCGCCGGGTTCAGCGCCGCGCCTGAAAGCACGGCTAACATCACCAGCGCCCCAAGGATCGCCAACCATGCCAGATTACGTCGTCTAATACGCATACCGAAAACCTTATCTTGTGGATTTCATGCTACGTTGATTATACGCGAAAACAGGGGATGAGGTTGCGCCAACCTATTTCACCATGAGGTAGCCGCCGATAACGAGCAGAACGGCGGCGATGATCCGCGTACCGTCGATAGGACGGGCGGCGGAAAACCAACCGAAATGATCGATCACCATGCCTACGCCCAATTGTCCCAGAATGATCAGCGTGACCGCAGCGCCCGCGCCCACACGGGGCAGGGTGTAACTGATCGTGAGGTACAACAGCCTCCTATCATTTGAGTGAGCGCATCAATCATACCTGTCTCACTGCTTCCAATCTATTACACCGTGCCTCTCATGCTCATCAATCCATAACTTCCAATTCAGGCTCAATCCGGTAAAATGACGACGTGTGTAAAAGAAATTG
>JBBQRJ010000239.1:0-7239 GCA_038214955.1 Aggregatilineales bacterium
ACGCTCCCGTTGGGGCAGTTTGCCGCGACGTAAGCCAGCATGTCCGGCGATAAAAACGCTTCGGCGGCTGCATCGTCGCCTTTACCTGCGGCATCCATAAAAGCAACTGCCGCCGCGAATGCAGGTTCGGTGCTGCCGGGCGTGAATGTCGCCGTGACGATGATCACGGTGAGGATGGATACGAGGATAATCCCCGCGATAATGACTAGGTTTCTGCGACTCATGAGTTCTCCTTAAGCACGCCAAGAGTATCACAAGCGCGGCAGACTGACGAGGGGAATACGCCTTAAACAAAACAAATGTTCTACTAATAATCGGTTTTAAATAAAATGGGAATGACAGGTCGTGCGAAAAGAGGGGTTTTACTGCTGCGGCTTGATCAATGCCAGAACGTGCGACAACCGTTTCAAATCGTGTGAGAGCAGTTCTGCCATACGCCGACCCGAACGCACTAAAAATTCATAACGTTCGCTTTCCGGGTAGGCGAAGGACGCATAACGCAGCGCCGCCGCCAACAGGTCATCCGACGGGACTTCTTTGGCGTTCAGCACGAGTCGGAAATAATCGAAGCGTCGCGTAAACACATACACTTCTTGCTCACTCATCAGTTCGACTTCAGACAGACTCATGGGTGGGCGCGGCGGTAAACTTTGAAACATGCCCCCATTGCTGATATACCCCACATTGATCGCGCAAATCTCAACCGGGACGAGCCGATTTTCGCGCTGATCGATCAACGTATTGTTATCGACAAAACTAGCCATCACCAATTCACGCGCCAGCGGATCGTCATCAATGCGAATGGCGTAGATCAAGCCGATGGCGCACAGACTCATATCTGCATTCAGCGCGACTTTGACGAATGAGCCGAACGTATGCCGCTCATCAATTCGACTGCCGCGTGTGCCGCAGTCAAAGCCGGTGGTGCTGGCGCGTAAGACACGCCCAACCACATTTCGGTTTTCCAGAACGATTGACATGGGTTTCCTCTCTAAACCTTGATTTTGTGCTGGCGTTTGTTACTCCGCGCCAGACCCTTCGTTTGCAATTTATTCGAGATTTCCGGTTCAAGCGTGGCGTTTCGCATCGCTGTACGGATCAATTCGTCTAGCTGACTTTTTTCCCCACCGCTGATATACGCCAGTTCGTCGGAACGGGTGAGCGCATACGGGTAATGCCGCCGCCCTTGAATCGCACATTGCGCCGTGATCAGTGCGTGAATGTGCGCGATTGCCAATTTGTCTTTCGCTACCCACATCGGCACATCAATGCGGGCAATGCTCGGACGCCCGGTGTGATTCGACACATTCATATAGAACGACGCGATCTCGTATTCCGCCCCACGATCTTTATACTCGCGGTTTTGCGGTGAGTTTTGCACCATCAACGCCGAACGCTCTCCCGGTTGTAAAACGAGCGCGTACAGCATGGCGTCGGTCAACCCTTCAATTTCGCCGTTGGTCTTGAGGTTAGCATCGTTGACTTGATCCGGTTGCAGACTCAACAGATGCAGCAAGCTGACCAAATACTTGCTGCGCGGCACATCAATGTAGCCGATGAGCAAACCCTCGGCATGGAACACCTTTTCGAGCGCCTTCATGTAATCACGTTCGATCTCGTGCGCTCCGGCAACATCTGTCGCGCCGAAGAACTTGAGCAAACCGCCGTCATGAATGGCAACCAGTGGGCGCGTTTCGCCGCGCAGTTCCCACGCCATATCTGCAAGGCGCTGCACTTCCATCAACGAGCGCCGCGCATTGACCGTCTGGTTGGTGATCAAGCGCCCGTCTTTATCCAGCACGTCGTTATCGCTGTAATACAAGTGCGGCGCAGTCGCTTGAAACGGTACACGGGTCGCACCGTGATAGTAGACGAAGGTACTAATATTGATCAGGTAAAACTGCGCGTAGCTGTGTTGATCGGGGTAGATTTGCGATCCGTCCACCGCGATCACCGTTCCATCATCGGGCATCGGCGGCGGGTCGCCTACGCCGCAAACGATTTCATCAAAGGGGCGCGGGAGAGGGGCAGCACCACGATAACCGCTCACACTGGAATCACGCACCAGCTTGATGCGATCATGCACTTCATCGAGGTCAGTGGCAGCATAAAACAGTTCGAGCGCCCGTTCCAATTTGGTCGCGTTACCGTTTGCCTGATGCGCCAAAAAGCGCCCCATCGTTTGCACTTGCTCGACAACTTTATTGAATTCGAGGGACAATTTATCCCAACCTCACGGTTAATATTTCCCAACCTACCCTTAGAGTAGCACTAGCGTTCTACGGCGTCAAGCAGGGGAGATTTAACACGATCAGGTTTGCTCAAAAATCTTTGGCTATTTTGCCCGAACTAAAACGTGTTTCAATCTAGGAGAGTTACGTTATAATAGGCTGGACAAACTATTTTTATAGATGCTCCCTGTTGTAATAAACATTGTTTGGTGATCGTTCGTGTTTAGAATGAGTGTGAAGCACAATGCCATCAAACCTGATTGTCGCTCCTACCCTGCACGCCAGCGCAAGCAAAGAAGTCGTCTTTGCGGGTGATGGTGTGACGCTTGGTGGTCAAATTGACTACCCCATGACAAAACGTCCGATGAACGGCTACCCGTTTATTTTCGTTTTGCACCATGCCTGTTGTAACACCCGTGAAGACTACACCGACTATACTCAAGTTGCCCTCGATAAGGGTTTCGCTGTATTTCGGTGGGATAAACGCGGTACGGGTCGCAGCGGTTCAAGTGGTCGAGGCTCTACGACTCAGGATGCCGTGAACGCCTATGAAATCGCCCTGTCGCAGCCCTCAGTCAACCGTAGGCAGGTGGTGATCCTCGCTATCGGCGCGGGATCAGCACTTCTGGGCAGCTCGTTTGGTTTATTTGCTCGTTTGCAGCACCCCTACGCTGCAATGCTGTTCGCCAACATGCTCGACCCCGAAGAAGTGCTTGCTATCGACACAAAAACATTGATCCTCATGGGCGAAGAAGACTGGAACTCCGCTGCCATTTATGGCGAAGCCGCTTCTAACGCACACAACACAAGTTACAAACACGGTTCGACCTATCATCGCATTCGCGGCGCAGACCGTCTGCTGATGTCTAACGGGGTTGCCCTGCACTACGAAGCCCGCAAAGTGATGGGGTCGTGGCTGAACGACATCCAAAAGTAGATTAGAATCGCCAGTACTGCCGGAAGCTAAACCTCTGTCCGATATTGAATGTTTGTATTCCAAACAATTTCACAATCATCCGTCATCTGTACGGGCGACCCAACGGGGTCGCCCGTGTCCAACGGGCGGGGACATTGCCCCGCCCCTACAAATTCCCCCTCTCGCTTTTCGGGGAGGGGGCTGGGGGGTGAGGTGAAGTTTTTTCTACGGCGCTGCTTCGAGCCTGACACGGGCGAGGACATAATTATCCAAGTTGAGGTTGTTTGACCAGATGAACGCTGCCGCGCCAAAACGGTCAGCATAATCGACATAGCCGCGACACTTATTTCACGAGGGTGATCAAACTAGATGGTTCAACAGCTTACAGCCTCTTTTAGCGTCAACCTGACCGGACACGCCGCGCTCGTCACAGGGGCAGGTGAGGGTATTGGACGGGCAGCCGCGCTGATGCTGGCGCAAGCGGGCGCGGCGGTCATCGTCAATGACCTGAATCCTGATCGGGCGGATCGGGTTGCTGAGGAAATCACGGCAGCAGGGGGACGCGCTCTCGCATGGCAAGCCGATGTCACGAACCGCTTTCAAGTCGGCTCGATGATCGAACGGGCGCGAGACGAATTCGGGCGAATCAGCATTCTGGTGAATGCGGCGGGCGTGTACAAAGTCGGCGTCCTCGATAAGCTGGATGAGTGGGAATGGGAACGCATTTTACACGTCAACATGACGGGCGCATTCTATACGACTCAGCTTCTCAGCCGCGTGATGATCGCGGAAGGCGGCGGCGTGATCGTCAATGTGGCGTCAACGGCGGGGCATCCCGGCACAATCCCGATGGGCGCGGGCTATGTTGCCAGCAAAGCGGGATTGATCGGCTTGACCAAGCAGACCGCCCGCGAACTAGCGCAGTCTGGCGTGCGCGTGAACGCCGTATGTCCCGGTCACATTACAGAGGAGGAGTCACCTATCAGCATCGCGCAAAATCCGCAGACGCGCATGGGTTCCGCTGATGAAGTGGCGAACGTCGTGTTGTTCCTGTGTTCCGATGCGGCGAGTTTCATCACGGGGCAAGCGATCAACGTGGATGGCGGCGAGTCGATGCTCTAACGTTTGAATAACTCCGCGAGGGGCAGTGTAAACCCCGGCAAAACATCACCGCCATCCAGCGACATGGTTTCATCAAAGCGCATTCCTTTGTCTGCTGTATGTGCCAATAGGGTTCTCGTGCGGGGATACAATGCCCAGACCAAGCGTACTCCCGCCCGTAAATACTGTACGATCTTCTCTTCCAATTCATCGGGTTTGTCGTTCGGTGAAACGACTTCGACCACAAGATCGGGAACGACACGTCCGTAACCCGTCGGGGGAATCGGCTGTGGTACACGATCTTTGCGGATAAAAGCAATGTCTGGCGCAAGGATCGACTCTTTGCCGCTGATCGGGTTGACGCCCATCACAAATCCAGTTCCTGCCGCTGTGACTACACCGAGATCATTTTGTCGGATAAACAATCCCAAATGACCAGTCAACTGCCCCGCTATAATGCCATGATACAGGGTAGCAAATGGCATAGAGATAATTTCTCCTTCAAGTAGTTCGATGCGGCGATCCTGGTTTTCTGGTAGTTGGCAGTAATCCCAGAACTCATCAGCGGTGTAATAACGCTGCTCGGTGAGCGTCATGTTTGCCATAGGTTGGACTCCGTTTGCTGATCTGTGTTTAGAGTAAACTTGAATTTTCGTGCGATTGCAAGGGAAATAAAAATCCCGGCAGCAACCTACCGGGATTTGAGTTTAGATCGACTATCAATAGTTAGCGGGTTGGAGCAAACTCTGGTTCACCTACTTGGACACTTACGCAGTAGCCCTGTCGCTGTACCCGTGTGCCGGGGATAGAGGCTACAAGTGTTTGTGGAGAGGCTTCTAGAGAACCTGTCTGTGCAAAACTCTCTGCCGACGCCTGACTCTCCCACATTATGATCAACTGGGCGTAATCTTCATCGTCTTCCTGTTCGAGCAGAAATGCAGAAATAAAACCGGGACGAACCTGCACTTTTGGTAAATACGTCTGCTCGATCAGCCGCCGCATGGTGGTCATCATTCCCATCGGAACCCGAATTATGGTCGATTGTGAATACACGGCAGCCATCCTTTTCTAAGAACTCTTTAACTAAAATTGAAACATGATTTGCTAATTCACGCAACACATTCCCTCTGAAATAAATGGGTAGTCTGCACAAACTAGGTCATGAGTACCAGTATACGATATTGTTTCACATAAACGCATTACACAACGTGTACGAAACCGTTTACTTTTTTCGTTTCATGATGCAAGGCTGAAAGTGAGTGCGATATTACAAATTTTGTAAAGCAGAGTCGCTTTCATTACAACAAATATTATAGGTTAAAAATCTAATCTCATCATCTAGCTTCTGTTGCTTTGCTTCAATGCACCGGTTTAATCACTCACCTTACGCAGATCGTTATTTCTGACCCCACCCCCGACCCCTCCCCGAATTAGAGGAGGGGAGTAAGCAGACGCCTGTTTGCGCCCTCCCCTGAATTCGGGGGAGGGTGGCGAGCGCAGCGAGCGGGGTGGGGGTCAAACTGACACCCTGCGTAAGGTGAGTATCTCATACAGAGGCGATTAATCTAACACGGATTAGATTAATTAGCATTAGGAAACCCGTGAAAAAATCCCCCTACTATATTTAACACTCCATCTGCTATAATGATGCATGAGACGCTGGGAATGAATGTATTACTGCGCTCACTAAGCGAACCGCGTTCATATGCCCCCTCCGGCAGTCCAATCAAATACGCCCCCCCAGCGGCGTGTTTTTCCAACTTGAGGTTACATGAATTTTACAGAATTGAACTTGATCGATCCTTTGCTGCGTGCTGTCAGCGCCGAAGGATACGCAGAGCCGACGCCGATTCAGGCACAGGCTATTCCGCACATCCTCACCGGTAAAGACGTTGTTGGCTGCGCTCAGACAGGAACGGGTAAAACAGCGGCATTTGCGCTGCCCATTTTGCAGCGCCTGAACGCGAGTCCGTCCAACCGCCCCGCCGGGACGATCCGTGCTTTGATCCTTTCGCCCACGCGAGAACTCGCCACCCAAATCGGTGACAGTTTCGCTACCTATGGGCGTAACCTACCGCTAAGACACACGGTGATCTTTGGCGGCGTCGGGCAGCATCCACAGGTACAGGCGGTACGGCGCGGCGTAGATATTCTGGTCGCAACACCGGGACGTTTGCTCGATTTAATGGGACAGGGACTCGTTCGCTTACAGCATATCGAGATTTTTGTCCTCGATGAGGCAGATCGTATGCTCGACATGGGTTTCATCCATGACGTGCGTAAGATCATTCAGGTGATTCCCACCAAGCGGCAGACGCTTTTGTTCTCCGCCACCATGCCCGCCGACATCCAAGATTTGGCGGATCGGATTCTGATCAACCCGGTGCGCGTCGAAGTGACGCCGCAAGCCACCACCGTCGAGAAGATCACGCAGTCGGTCTACTTTGTAGAAAAGAACGACAAACGTCCTTTGCTCGAACATTTGCTGCAAGACAAGTCGATTCGGCGCGTCCTCGTGTTCACACGGACGAAGCACGGCGCGAATAAACTGGTGCAGCAGTTGGAACGTGCGAACATCGGCGCGGAAGCCATTCACGGCAATAAATCGCAGAGCGCCCGCGAAAAGGCGTTAGAGAATTTCAAGAACGGCAGAACGCGGGTACTGGTAGCGACAGACATTGCCGCACGCGGTATTGATGTCGATGATGTGACGCACGTCATCAACTATGACTTGCCCAACATACCCGAAAGTTACGTGCATCGCATTGGACGCACGGCACGAGCGGGAGCATCGGGTGTCGCTTATTCATTCTGCGATTACGAGGAACGCGAGTTTCTGCGTGATGTTGAAAAACTGATCCGTTTGCGCGTCCCCGTCGTGACCGATCACCCCTGGGCGTCAACGGTCACGGCTGCAACGCAGCCCGCGAAACGTCCAGCGCCGCAAGGGTATCAGGGGCGCACGAACTCGAATCAGAGTCGCGGCGGCTC
>JBBQRJ010000240.1:0-7231 GCA_038214955.1 Aggregatilineales bacterium
GTCAGTTTGACCCCCACCCCGCTCGCTGCGCTCGCCTCCCTCCCCCGAATTCAGGGGAGGGCGCCAACAGGAGTCTGCTTGCTCCCCTCCTCGAATTCGGGGAGGGGTCGGGGGTGGGGTAAGAAATAACGATCTGCGTAAGGTGAGCTTTTAACTGCTTCTCTTGGTTATACGCAAAAAAGGGGGAAATGGCGCAGTGACTCTACGATGTGAAGATTTACGGACAACGGTTTACCTACGGGTTCTTTTCTGGAAGTGCCTTTTCGGATAATATTTTACAACAATGCTATTGCGCGAACGGATGCTAAACATGCTGTGCTTGATCATGCGCCGGGGACCCACGCCGGGAGCGATTTTTGAACTAGAAGCCGATGAAGTCTCTATCGGACGGGGGATCAAAAATCATATTGTCATCCATGATAACGAGGTCAGCCGGGAACACTGTCGTTTAGTGCGCCTGATCGATGGTTACGAAGTGCATGATCTGCATTCCAGTAACGGGACGTTTGTCAACGGACAGCGCGTGATCAATACATGGATGCTCACCGCTGGCACATTGATCGAGTTGGGCGACACAATCACGCTCGAATACTCGGATTACGACCCCGAATTGGACGAAGGACTCTCATCGACGGACGCACAGTACGCCGCTCGATTGTTCAATCCTCATGTGATTTTTGGCTTGATGATGACGATGGGACCCGCCGTCGGCTTTCTATACGAACTGGAAAAGCCGCTGATCACGGTAGGGCGTGACCTCTCCAACGATCTGGTTATCCAAGACCCGGAAGTGAGCCGCTATCACGTTCGTTTAAGCACCACCCCGAAAGGCTATCTACTCGAAGACCTCAATTCGACCAATGGCACGTCCGTAAATGGAACGCCGCTCAAAGGCACTCGCGCCCTCGAACCCAACGATGTGATCAAGCTGGGGTCAATGGTGCAGCTTCAGTTCATCCATCAGGAAAAGAATGTCACGGATAAACTGGAATCCACCCGTTTACGTAAGCCCGACCCGAAACGAGGCTTAGAAGAAACCCTCAATAATATTTTTATGGCGAACGGCAAACACGAAGAAGCTGATCTACAACCTTCCCGATTGGGGACAGGGGTTGAGCCGGGTTCGCTGATCGATCATGTGTTCATCTCGTATGGGCGCAGAGATTGGGAAACCGTCGTCGCGCCGTTGATGGTCGCTATGCAAAGCGGCGGCTTGAAAGCGTGGGGCGACCAATATTTAGCGCAGGGCAGCAAAGACTGGATGTCGGCAGTCGAACTGGCGTTGAGCGAATGCTGGTTAATGGTCATCGTGTGGTCAAGCGAGGCGTCGCACTCGAACTACCTCAAAATTCAATACCGTTATTTCTTACAGCACGAAAAACCCTTGGTGGTGCTTGCATGTGATGATACGGCTATTCCGCCCGACTTAGCACGGGCGCGGTGTGTCTTTTATGACGAGAAAAAAACGGGTAATTTCCATAAAATCATCTATGAAATCATTAATTACCGACGCCAACGTGGGATAATATAGACTTAAGGGAAAATATGCCCTTGATCTAGTAGAATCAAACAAATCAGAAATAAGTTAAGTGGCGGAAATATAATTTGAAGGACATGGCTCTACAACGGCTTTATCAGATCGCACGGGTACTCATGCAGCCCGATTCTTCACGGGATAAGGCACTGACCACCGCCTTATCGTTGAGTGCAGAGTTTCTCGGCGTGGAATATGCCGCCCTTATGACGTTGGATGAGGACAGCGGCGTGAAGCAAGCGTTCTCGATGCCCGCATCAGAGCGCGTATGGGAACACCTCACGGCACAGAACATCATCGGCTATGTGATCTACAGCCGCCGTGTGCTGACCGTCCCTAACCTCAGCGCCGACGAACGCTGGGCATCGGATAAGTGGAAAGGCGCGGCGTACAGCATTCCCGTCATCTATAACGAGAATTGTTGGGGAGTGTACCTCCTTGTTGCCTCTGAAACGAATTACTTCAACCACGAGCGCATTCAATTCATTGACGAAGTGGTCAACACAACTGCCGCCGCGCTTGAAAATTGGGCTTTATACGACAAAGTGAAAGCGTCTGAAGCCAGTACGCGCCGCATGTACGATAAATCGCAGCAGGAACACGTTGAACACACACGCACAGATCAAATGCGCCGTGACCTCACCGCGATGATCTATCACGATTTGCGAGGACCTTTACAAAATATCAACTCCAGTTTAAGCGGATTAAACCGAGTGCTTTCTGGAAACGATCAACCGGTGGTCGATGAGCTAATGCGGGTTGGGTTACAAAGTTTGCGGCGGCTGTCGCGCATGGTTAAAAGCCTGCTTGATCTGGAACGTTTGGAAGAAGGGCGGGCGATCATGTCCCGCAAATCGACCAAACTACACAGCTTACTTTCCGACGCGCTGGAACTGGTTTACCCGTCTGCCCGTGAAGCCGATCAATCGCTCCACCTTGATATGGGCGACGACCTGCCGAATGTTAGCATCGACCCGGACATGATTCTGCGCGTGCTGACCAACCTCGTTGAGAATGCCATCAAACACACGCCGACAGGTGGACGAATTACCGTGCGGGCGATTATCGTGGAGAAGGCGATAACCATCAGCGTGACCGACACGGGACCCGGCGTGCCGCGCCATTTTCATCAGGAGATTTTCGACAAGTATTTTAGAATCAAATACGCCAACGCACCCAACGGGGTCGGGTTAGGGTTGGCGTTTTGCCGACTCGCTGTCGAAGCGCATGGCGGTAAAATTTGGGTGGGCAATGATGCTGACGGCGGCGGCGCGGTCTTTGCGTTTACGCTGCCTGTCGAGCAGGAAACTGGCGTCCCCACCTAAAAGATCACAGACTCAACGCAAGGACGCGAAGGCTTATAAACTCACCTTACGCACATCGTTATTTCTGACCCCACCCCCGACCCCTCCCCGAATTCGAGGAGGGGAGCAAGCAGACTCCTGTTGGCGCCCTCCCCTGAATTCGGGGGAGGGAGGCGAGCGCAGCGAGCGGGGTGGGGGTCAAACTGACACCCTGCATAAAGTGAGTTTCTAAGTCCTTCTTTGACTCAGTCCTATTCTCTGCGAGTCATGAAGTCGTCAACGGCAATTTTGGCGATCCGGTAAGTATCCCCGATTCGCGCTGCGCCGAGTTTCCCCTCATTGATCAAACGCAATACTTCGGACTCACTCACCCGCAAATACGCGGCGACTTCGGCAACCGTCATGATCTTGGGCATCTCGGAGGCGGGCGCAACGGGGTCAAATGCATATTTTTGCGACGGCACACTGAGCGCCGATTCTTTGGGCAGCGAGAAGATGTTGTAAGCCGCTAACATCAACGCCAGCCCAAGCGACGCCAATTCAATCAGCGAAACATTCTGCACTTCCGGCGATGCGATTAAATCCTCAAAAGTGGAATTTTCATTGATCACGCTCGACAGAATGGCAAAACCCGAACAAATGCCAATGATGAACGGTGTCAGCAAAATCATGGCGATCACGCGCATTTTTGCCGCAGGAATATTGCGTTCAAATAAGCGCGTATTGCCTTTGAACAACAGAATCAAGCCAATGATGAAGGCAGCGCCACTGCACATAGGAGTCTCTTTCTATCCACGATAAACCTGTTTGATTATAGCGGCGGTTTCAGCGAAAGGGAGGAGGAGTGCGAGATGATATTGCAAAATCCCCTTGCGCTTGATGTTTCCGAACGCAAGGAGATTAGCGAAGCAGGGACTTATTCGCCCTGTGTGACCTGATTCATCACAAGGTTATCCAGCAGATGTTGTGTCACACAGCGCCCAATATCCATGCCGTTTTCGACAGCGGTACGAAAGTGAATGCCACCGTAGATGCGCGAAATAGCCGCTTCTTGTGCCGCCGCATCAAATGAGGTGAATGAGCGGGCAGCCATGTCGAACTGTAGTTTAGCCGTGTCTGTGAAAGCAACCTGTCCGAACAAATTAGTCAGCATTTCTGCCGCCGCCGCCGATACGACCGAATGACCGGACGGGTATTCAGGGAACATCGGCGTGGTGATGTATGAACGCCACGCCGGGCTGATGTACCGATTGATGTAGGTTTCAGGGCGCAGCAGCGGCTCACGATATTTTATCGCCCAGCACGCAGTGAAAGCATCTGCCATCGCCATATTGGTCATACCGTACATCTGAGCGACCACATCAAGCGTGAGGTTCAAGTGATCGACCATCTGGTTTTCAATCAGCACCCAATGCCCCGCGGGAGTCCCTGTTGCACTCAGGTTATCTAACCAGTAGGTTGCAATGTCGCGCTGTTCTGCAACGAGGTCATCACCAACGTTCATCACTTCTAACGCCTGCTGATAGAACGTAGAATCCTGTTCTGTGCTGAACTCCATATTCATGTCCACATCGCAAACGTCGGTGGCGGTCATTCCGAATGTGCGAACTTCCCCCCAGTAGGGTTCAAGAGCAGGAAGGTCAGGATTGGTTGCCACCCAGAACCAGTCTGCACCCGTCGGGAAGGTGTATTCACGATTGCGCGTTTCCCGATAGCCGTCCGCATCTGCCCATTCGAGCAGTTTTTTCGCAATGTTTTCGCCATATTCAACCGAACGATTGATCACATCTTCGGCAATCGTTTCCGCCCGCAGCCCAATTTGTTCGTGGTGGAAGTCATTAAAAGCAGCGTGAGTCTCCTGCGTCGCCTCGAACATCAAACCGTTCAACACCGTGCGAAGCGCCTCATGCGCTACCGTTGTCCAGTCATATTCAGCGGCTTCGGGGAACGGCATTCCTCCTAGCCCGTTCAACTGCCCGCCCAATGAGCGGTTGGTTGGAATGCCCCACACCACCGACTCGTAGAGTGCCACCCCCGCATAAGCGTACATACGCGCCGCTGATGGTGGGTTATAGCCTTCTGCCATAATCCGGTGATACAGCAAATCCATCCATTCCACTGCAAATGTGGGATCAAGTTCGGCTGTCGGAACAGACTCCTGAATTTGCGCTTCAACCGTCCGCGACGGCATCAGTGACAGGAACAACATGACTACGAACACTGGTATCAATACCCGTGCAAAGCGGATCATCAACCTAATTCCCCCCCTCATACACGCAGATGATCCCGTACTATAACGGGATCATCTGCTTAGATTTATACTCAGTATACGTTGATCCGATAGTTATTCAACGAAATTCAGCCTATTGCGGGACAAAACGCCTATTAATCCATGAGATTCACATAGCCTTCGCCAAGCCCCACTATTGCATACACGAACGGCGCTCCGTTGACCTGTACCACGCCCGCATACACGATTTTCGCCGTCGAAATAGGCTGGTGAGTCACCGCATCATAGCCGACGCTGGCGGTGGTCGCCGTGAACGCATAACCCGTTTCCACATCGGTGATTTGTGCGAACGCCAGCCCATCCAACTTGGGATACACCGTCGTGATCAGCGCCAGTGCCGCTTCAGGAGTCGTCGGCACAGCCTCCCCCGCCAGAATGCCGTACATGCCCGCTGATGCGCTGGAAAGCTGCACGCTGAGGTTATCCGCCGTGACTGTGCAGTTGGCGGGATTTGTAGAGCAATCCCCTACCGAGACCGCCGCCGCGCCGCCCGCCAGCAATCCCCAATAGGTGACGCTGCTGATCGCGGTGGCATTCAGGAAACTCGCCTCAATATCATCTGGCAGGTAGGCGATCATCTGCTGAACGGCGTCAGTTGCCAAGCCCGCGTACAACGGTTCGATCACCGCGCCCAGTTGATCATTTGCAAACACCACGAGGGCTTCATAGGCATCTGCTGAGGGCGCGGGTGTCGCGTTGACCGGATAGCTGACGTTGATCGTCACATCCCCGATGGTCGTGGTGCTGGTCGGCGCGTCGCTCACATCGCCTACATACGTGTAGGCATTGGTCGCGCTGTCGTAAGCGTAGCTGTAGCAATCCCAGGGGTACAACGAGCAGTAGTAAGCGTACTGCTCTGCGTAGGCGATGTAGTAATTCACGGTTTGCGCCGTGTAATCGACTGCGGTTTCGTAGCTCTGCACCAGATAATCCGCCGTCGCCGTGACCGTATCGTAGTAAACTTGCGCGGTGGTATCGACTGCCGTGTAGTAGTCGTGCCAGAATTGATCGTAAGCCTCTTGCGCCCCTTGAGTCGCGCTGTCGGCGGCTTGCTGTGCCTGTTCGGTGCCGCTGGTGATCGCCTCATTAACGGCGATCTGGGCATTCGTTTGTGCTTCGGCTATCCCTGTGAGATCGTCAAAGGCGGCGGGCGCTTCGGGCATGTTCTCCGGCATATTGTCGGGACGCCATGCCGCCTCATCCATTGCGGGTTGTGTTTCCATATCGCCGCCAAAGGATCGCGTGCCGAACCCGCCAGAGCTAAACCGTGACATCCACGCGGGTTGATCGCCGCTCATGGTGGGCAGTTCAAGCGGCAGATTGCCCGTGCCGCGCTCACTAAAATTCAGACCAGAACCGGGACTCGGACGCTCACCGCCCCCTTGACCGCCGGGCTGAGGACGCTCGCCGCCGCCGGGTTGACCAGCCCCACCGCCGGGCTGTGGACGCTCACCGCCGCCGGGCTGACTACCACCCGCACCGGGTTGGGGTCGTTCACCGCCAGGTTGACCCCCGCCGCCGGGCTGTTCCCCACCCGCTTGACCGCCTCCACCCTCACGAGTCCCCGTGTTGAGCGCCGCACCGCTCATACCGGGACTGCCCGCTGTCCCGCCTGACCCGCTTGGCGCGGGACGATCTCCCCCGCCGCCCTGCTGCGCGAACACCGCTCCCGGCACGATCAAGGCTGCTGCCATCAACAAAATCGCTAACCGTTTTCTGCCCACCATGATTTGTCACCTTTCTAAGATGATAAAAATAACTCTATAATCTCATTGTAGGCGTGAATGTAAGCGATCTTCCACGATGTTTTTAAGAACGTGTAAATTTTGTGTGCGTCGAATCACAAAAACGGATTGACGAGAAATGGGAGTTTTGATAGACTAGTTGAACATAACGCATTGAGCAATTTATATGCGAATATATGTCTGGGGTTGTGGTGAAATCGGAATACACGAATCACTTAAAATGATTTGCTCGTGAGAGCGTGTGGGTTCGAGTCCCACCAGCCCCATAATTTGAAAGACAAAAACGCCGGAAATGGCGTTTTTTGTTGTATAATTATAGCTATGTGAAAAATTACTCTCAAGGCGACTCTGATGCGAA
>JBBQRJ010000241.1:0-7177 GCA_038214955.1 Aggregatilineales bacterium
GCTCCCCCACCATGGGGTATTCCTCAAGCCAGAGAGCTTTCAGCCGATTGGCTCATTCAAAATTCGCGGCGCGTTCAATAAAACGGCGGCGCTGGCAGAGCAAAATCCTGCTGGCATCATCGCGCATTCGAGCGGTAATCACGCGCAAGGCGTCGCCTTCGCCGCGCAAAAACTCGGCTTGCGTGCCGTGATCGTCATGCCGACGAACGCGCCAGCGGTCAAAGTGGAGGCGACGCGATCTTACGGGGCAGAGATCATCTTCTACGATGTCGCCACTGAAAAGCGCGACGTGGTGAGCAAACGAGTCGAAGATGAGCGACCCGGCTGGGCGCTGGTTCACCCGTTCAACGACGAGTATGTGATCGCAGGACAGGGAACGATAGGTTTAGAAATTTTCGAGGACTTCCCCGATGTAGAGCAGGTGATCGTCCCCATTGGCGGCGGTGGGTTGGCGTCGGGCGTGGCAACGGCGCTCAAATGCTTGAAACCGAGCGTCAAGGTGATCGGTGTTGAGCCAGAACTGGCAGCAGACGCCCGCGAGTCGCTGGCACAGGGGCGCGTGGTCGAATGGGCGGCGACGGACACCAACCGGACGATTGCTGACGGCGTGCGGACGGTAAGCATCGGGGCGCTGACATTCGCACATCTTCAAGCCTACATTGATGAGATCATCACCGTGAGCGAAGCCGAGATTCGAGAAGCGGTGCGGCGGTTGGCGCTGGATGCCAAGCTGGTGATTGAACCTGCGGGCGCGATCCCGTATGCGGTGTGGTTTGCCCAGCGCGATCAACTGCCTGTGAAGCGGAATACGGTGCTGGTTTTGAGCGGCGGCAATATCGATCCAAAATTACTGGCGAGTATTGTTGGAATATGAAACCTTAAGCCCTTTACAAAGGGGGCAGAAGTGCAACAGCAACCTCACCCCCGACCCCTCTCCAAATGGAGAGGGGCGGAAGGAGAAGTACCATAGTCGATTGGATAGGGGTGGGCGAGGCTCTACGGAAAATAGAGGACATCCCTACAGATTTAAATAGGATTGTGTTCAATTTGGCGCTTTGCTATAATGCCAAGAGTGTATTCTTGACCGATAAGCCAGAGTGTCCGGCTTATCTGGTGACAATTGAGGGACGAAATGCCACTTTCCAAGGACGAAAAGACCACGATCATGACCGACTTTGGTCGGCACGTAACGGATACCGGGTCGCCGGAAGTACAGATTGCGCTGTTGACTCAGCGAATCCAACAGTTAACCGAACATTTGAAGACTCACAAGCAGGATCAGCATTCGCGTCGCGGGCTGCTGAAACTGGTTGGTCAGCGTCGGCGTCACCTCAAGTACTTGAGCAAAACCGACACGGCAGCGTATCAAGCCGTGTTGCAGCGTTTGGGTCTGCGTCGCTAAGGCAGAATCAGTCTAAAAGAATTCTGCAACTAGCGCAGAGTTTACGTAGAATCGGGGTAGGTCAGTGCCTACCCCGGCAAAATTTGCCCTGTGGCGCGGGAATTGGAGCGTCTCGCTAAACCCAAGATCAATGGCGATCTGTTTAGCGGCACTTTCCAGTTTCCGAACACGGGGCATGTCGTTTTATATAGAGAGGTGAATCAATGGTAGGTGTCATGGGCGATGTTCGCCGTTACTCGGCGCAAATCGCTGGCAAAGAGATCATTATCGAAACAGGCAGACTCGCAGAACAAGCGGGTGGCGCGGTCACGGTGCAGTTGGGACAAACAGTCATTTTCGCAACGGCGACGATGAGCAAGAACGTGCGCGAAGGAATCGACTTCTTCCCCCTCAGCGTGGATTATGAAGAAAAGTTATACGCGGCAGGACGCATCCCCGGTAGTTTCTTCCGCCGTGAAGGACGACCTTCCGAAGGCGCAATTTTGACCTCGCGGGTGATTGACCGTCCGCTGCGTCCGCTGTTCCCTGAGAACATGCGTAATGAAGTGCAGTTGATTTTGACGGCGTTCGCGCACGACCAAGAAAATCACATTGATATGCTCGGCATTATCGCTGCCAGCACCGCTGTGATGATCTCGGATATTCCGTGGGGCGGTCCCGTCGCTGGTGTGCGCGTCGGCTTGATCGATGGTGAACTGGTTGTTAACCCCACGATCCAGATGATGGTGAACAGTACGCTTGACCTGCGTGTGGCGGGTACTGCGGACGCGATCAACATGGTGGAATGTGCCGCTAATGAAGTAGACGAAGAAACGATGCTGCGGGCGCTCAAGCTGGCGCACGAGTCGATGCAGCCGATCATTGAACTGCAAAAACGGATGCAAGCCGAAATCGGCAAGCCGAAATCGCCGTTTATTGCAGCGAAGATCAACGAAACGCTGGTGAGCGCCGTGCGTGAACGCACGACACAGGGCGTCCGCGACATCATCGAAGCAACGACAGATCGCACAGGTCGTAACGAGGCGCTGGATTTGCTGCGCGAAAAGTTGGTCGCAGAGTATCAGGAAAAGAACGCGGTTCTGGAAGATGATCAGGAACGCGAACCCGAAGACCTCGTGGCGCTGCGTGATGTGCGTGATGTGTTCTCTGACGTGATCCGCGATGAAGTGCGCCGCCGGATTGTCGATGAAGGCGTTCGCCCGGATGGACGCGGCTACCTCGAAATTCGCCCACTGGCGGCGGAAGTCGGTGTTCTCCCTCGTGTACACGGATCGGGCTTGTTCAAGCGCGGTCAAACCCAAGTGCTGACGATTGCGACGCTCGGTTCACCGCGTGACTCGCAAATGCTGGATACGCTGAGTCCTGAGGACGATAAGCGTTATATGCATCACTACAACTTTCCGCCTTTCAGCACAGGTGAAGTTCAGCCGCTGCGCGGTCCTAAACGCCGCGAGATCGGTCATGGGGCGCTGGCAGAAGCCGCTCTTCGTGCGATGATCCCCGATGAGGACAAGTTCCCCTACACAATCCGTCTGGTGAGCGAAGTCCTTAGCTCGAACGGCAGCTCATCAATGGCGAGCGTTTGCGGAAGCACCCTCGCGTTGATGGATGCAGGCGTACCGATCAAGCGTCCGGTTGCCGGTATTGCGATGGGCTTGATCAAGGAAGGCGATAAAGTCGCCGTCTTGACCGACATTCAAGGTTTGGAAGATCACCTCGGTGACATGGACTTCAAGGTTGCCGGAACGACCAACGGGATCACCGCCTTGCAAATGGACATCAAGATCACGGGTGTGTCAGACGAGATCATGGCGCGTGCGCTGGCACAAGCCAAAGATGCCCGCCTCTTCATCCTCGACTTGATCAATCAGGCGATCTCCGAGCCGCGCGCACAGTTGAGCGAGTTTGCGCCGCGCATGACGACGATCAAGATCAACAACGAGAAGATTGGCGCGGTGATTGGGCCCGGAGGCAAGACGATTCGCGGCATTCAAGAACGTACAGGCGTCAAGATTGATATTGAAGAAGACGGCACGGTGTTCGTCGCGGGTCCTGACGCGGCAAGCGTGGCGAAAGCGGTTGAAGAAGTGCGCGGCTTGACCGAAGACGCCGAAATTGGGCGCGTTTACACGGGCAAGGTCACACGCATTGAGCCGTATGGCGTCTTTGTCGAATTTTTGCCGGGGCGTGATGGCATGGTGCATATTTCGCAGCTTGCCGACTATCGCGTGACCTCGGTTGAAGATGAAGTCAGCCTAGGCGATGAAATCATGGTCATGGTGACGGATGTGTCGCCGGATGGCAAGGTTCGCCTGAGCCGTCAAGCCGTGCTGGAAGGCTGGACAGCCGAAGAAGCCCGGTCACGCGATAAGCGTCCGAGCGGTGGCGGCGGTGGTGATCGTCGTGGTGGTGGCGGTGGTGATCGTCGCGGCGGCGGTGATCGCGGTGGCAGCGGTGGTGGTGGTGGAGATCGTGGCAGCAGCGGTGGTGGCGAACGTCGCTACAATGACCGCAGCAATCCGAGTGAGCGCGGCGAACGCCCCAACCGCGATTAATCAGCCTCACCCTAAGTCCCCCTCCAAATGGAGAGGGGAAAAGCAACCTCACCCCCGACCCCTCTCCGAACAGAGAGGGGAGAAAAACAATAATCTGAGTTAGAATGAGCGCATCACGAGCAAGTATCGTGATGCGCTTTTTATTCTGCTCGAAAGGAGTGCCGCTTGACCGTCATTGCTTCGCCGCCTCCCGTAACCTCGCCGCAATGGTCGCCACGCGCAAAACGGCTCGTCAGCATTATTTTGCTGGTGATCATTGGGATTTTCCTGTGGCAAATTTTAGACGTGCTGCCGATTGTCGTGGTGGCAACCGTCCTCGCGTTTTTGCTCACGCCACTGACCACATTGATTGAGCGATTTTTACGCGGCAATCGCACAGTCGCTATTTTACTGACGTTCGTGATCGTCCTCGTGCTGTTGGCGCTGCTTGTGCTGATCATTTTGCCGGTGCTGTTCAACGAATTCCGAGACTTTGCGACTCAGTTTCCAGAGTTCATCAGGCGGCTGCAAACCGATCTTGAGTCGGCGTTGAGCCAGCCGATCACGTTTCGCGGCGAACCCGTACTGATCAATGGTGAACCGTTGATTCCGCTCGATGAAATTCGCGCCGCGCTTGCGACCCCAGAGGGGGAAGACGCCGTGCCGCCAAGCCTTGACCTGCTTGGGACGCTGCGCGGGTTTGTCTCGTCACTGGCGGGTCCCGCGTTTGGCGTGGTGGGGCGCACATTCACAGCGGTGATCAACATCGTGTTCTTGCTGACGCTGATCTTTTACTTGATCCGCGACTCGCACAAACTCACCAACGGACTCGTGCAGGTCACGCCGGAGTCGTATCGCGGAGATGTGCGGCGCATTCTGTTTGAACTCAAAGAAGTGTGGAACGATTATCTGCGCGGGCAGTTGATTTTGTGTGTGGCGATTGGCGTGCTGGTGTTGATCGCGGCGCTGATTCTCGGTGTGCCGAATGCGCCCATGCTGGCGCTGATCGCGGGGATCACCGAACTGATCCCGAATATTGGTCCCTTGATCGCGCTCATCCCTGCGGCATTATTCGCGCTGTTCTCACAATCTGCTACGCTGCCGTTTTTGTCGGGCGTGGGGTTTGCGGTGGTCGTGGTTGTGGTGTGGATACTCATACAGAACATTGAAGCCGTGTTCCTTGTGCCGCGTGTGATGGGCGACAGCTTGAATTTACACCCGATTGCCGTGCTGGTCGGTGTGATCATCGGGGCGAACGTGGCGGGGATTCTCGGCGTGCTGCTTGCTGCCCCTGTGATCGCGTCGATTCGCGTGTTCGCACAGTATTTCTACGGCAAGCTGACCGATAGAGACCCGTTTCCTGACCCGCCGCCGAAAGTCAATACGCCGGGACTGATTGAACGCTTGCGCGGAGTCATCGCACAGCCGCGATCACGCGCTAAAATAGAAGAATAATCGCTCTAAGGAGAAATAAAGCATGGCGAATGATGATGTGAATGTCGAGACGTTAGCCGAAACAGAAAGCTATGCCGCATGGTTATCGCGTGAGCCGGATGGTGAACTCGTCTATCATGTGGAATTTGGCTCGGTGACGCTGCATTTTTATCAGGAAGAATGGGAAGAAGTGGTCGCGTTAGTCGAGGCGGCGAACAAGGCGGGCGCTAATAAAAAATGAGTCAACTGCCCCGTGTGAAGCGCCTGTTGATTGAAGCGATGGCGAAACAACTGCCGCCTAGTGCGTCGGCGCTTAAGCTGATCGACGTGGGCGGTGCAGCCGGGGCAATTCTCAGCGAGGGACGCGGCGATTTGCAGGTCATCGCCGCTGAGGGGACAGTTTGGAACGTAGACGAAAACAGTGTTGACGCGGTGGTCGCTTTTGACCCACTGATCGATTCGGCGTTCCTGTCAGCGGCGCTGCGGGTGCTGCGTCCCGGCGGGCGCTTGATCGTCATGCACTCTGAAGGTGAACCCGACGAAACGCAGTTCAAGACGCTGGAAGGCGCGGGCTATCACCGGATTCTGGTCGAAACGGGGGCGGAATGTCCGCTCCCGATTGGCGTACTAATGCGTGGCGAAAAGCCGCACGTTACCGAGGATACGCTTGCCCGTGTGCGCGTCGCGTCAGATGTGGACAGCGGCGATCTTGATCTGGCGGCGTATCGCGGGCGCTATGTTTATTTGCTGATCAAGCAGACGCCGAATAAACCTGTGTGGGCGCTGCGAGAAGGCGAGGCGATCCACTGGGAGGCGGTGAGTGTTGGTGATGTGCTGCTGGCGTTTAGCAGCTTGCCGAAGGCGGTCAGTTTTATGCAGCCTGCCGTCCTCAGCGGGTGGATTCATGGTGTGAACAAAGTCGCCAAGTTCAAACGCGAGATGGTGACGGGATGGTTAACAGGGGTGACGCTCAATCCCGCGTTGGAGGGGGTCACGGGGCAGGTTGTGACGTTTTGTGCCGTTGATCCGCAAATTGCGGAAGCACCGGATGAGTAGAAGCAGACCTAAGTCTCAAAGTATTCAACCTCACCCTAAATCCCTCTCCAAATGGAGAGGGACTTTAAAGACGGATGTACCCGATGCATGATACGCCTCACCCCCCGACCCCCTCTCCCAAAAACAGGAGAGGGGGAGTCAGCATCCCCATATACGAGGGTTGCCATGTTTACGCTTGAGTCGGTGAAGTGGCTGGCGTCCGACGCCGGATCAACGGTGCTGGAACGGCTGGCGGGCGAAAACCTGTCGGACGGGAATACGCTGCGCCTGTTGACCTCGCTGCGCCGTGATCACTCACCGGAACGAGCAGGGGCGGCGTTGGAACTGGCAAAGCTGCGAATCAAGGCGGTGGACAAGTTCGGCGCGGACGCTCACAAGATGTTTTTCACCCGTGAGGCGTTGGAACAGGCAAGCGACCCGTTGATCAGGAAATGGCGATCCCGTGCATGGCTCAAGCCCGATACCACATACCCGATGCTTGACCTGTGTTGCAGCATCGGCAGCGACACCATTACGCTGGCGGCGGCGGGTTTTTCCGTCATCGGGTACGACATTGATCCCGTGCGGGTGGCAATGGCACAATTCAATATAGAAGCGCTCAATCTCACCGCGAAAGTGGAAGTGGCGGACATCACGACTCTGCTGCTTGAGAATTACGCGATGGCATTCTTTGATCCGGCACGGCGTGATGATCAGGGCAAGCGTGTTTACGATGTGGACAAATATATCCCTCCACTTTCAATCATAGATC
>JBBQRJ010000242.1:0-7150 GCA_038214955.1 Aggregatilineales bacterium
CACCCGCGCTCTTGAGGCAGTTTCCGCCTCAAGAGTGCGTAAGGCGCAAGCCCGCGTGCTTGCCAGCCGTGCCTTCGCTGAAAAAGCGTGGGAAATTCTGCTCAATGTGCAAAGCTCGATGGCGGGGACTTCACTGCATCCTCTCTTGACGGCACGCCCCGAAATCAAGAACACGATGGTGATCCTCGTTACCTCAGATCGTGGGCTTGCGGGTGCATTCACGACCAACATTCTGCGTGTGGCGCGACGTTTTCAAGATCGGTTGGGTAAACCCGCCCGTTACATCACCATTGGGCGCAAGGGTCGTGATTCGATGGTGCGTGTGCGCGAAAACGTGATCGCGGAGTTCTCGAATCCCGCTGAAATAACGTTAGCGCAAATTTCCCCCATCGTTCGCCTTGCCACCGAAGAATTTTTGAATGGTACGGTGGATGAAGTGTTCATCGCTTACACCGACTTTGTGAACTTGCTGACTCAACACCCGCGTGTGACTCGTTTGCTGCCCCTCGTGCCGTATGAAACAGAAGACCCGGTGCTGGCAGAGATGGTCAAGAACGCGCCGAAGGTGACAACGGGTTCAGCCGATTACGAATACGAACCAAGCGCGAGCGCCATTCTGGATGAAATTGTTCCGCGCTTCACCCTGCTGCAACTGTATCAGGCGATTTTGGAAAGCCAAGCGAGTGAACATTCCGCACGTATGGTTGCAATGCGTAACGCATCCGACAATGCGGCGGGCTTGATTGAAGACCTCACACTGGTCTATAACAAGGCGCGTCAAGCGGGCATCACGAGCGAAATTCTGGATATTGTGGGCGGCGCAGAGGCGCTGCAAAACTCGATGGATAAGCTGGCGATGAATGTAGAAGCTGACCTTGCGGCGCGTGAACGTCATGCCGCCGGTCTGGTTCAGCAGCAGTACTAAGGAGAATTAGATGGCTGAAATTCAAGGACATATTTCGCAGATTCTCGGCGCTGTGATCGACGTTGATTTCCCCGAAGGTAAACTGCCGAATATTTACGATGCGCTCCGCGTGCCGCGTGACGGTCAAGACGACCTGATCCTCGAAGTACAGATGCATTTGGGGAAAGGCGCTGTACGCACGGTGGCGATGGATACAACCGACGGTTTGCAGCGTGACGTTCCCGTGTACGGAACTGGATCGCCGATTACTGTGCCTGTAGGTCTCGCCTCGTTGGGGCGTGTATTTAACGTCTTGGGACTCCCGATTGACTTAGGCGAAGCGATTCCCGCTGAGACACCGCGCCGTCCCATCCACGCGATAGCGCCGGACTTTGAAGAGCAAACGACGAGCATTCAGGTGTTCGAGACGGGCATGAAGGTCATTGACCTGATCGCTCCGATGACCAAAGGTGGCAAGACGGGTATTTTCGGTGGCGCGGGCGTGGGCAAGACGGTCACGATCCAGGAACTGATCAACTCGATTGCGACTCAGCACGCGGGCTTGTCAGTTTTCGCGGGCGTTGGTGAACGCACCCGTGAAGGGACTGCGCTCTATTACGAAATGAAAGAAGCGGGCGTGCTGGACAAGCTGGCAATGGTGTTCGGTCAAATGAACGAACCTCCGGGCGTGCGTTTGCGCGTGGCGCTGTCAGGCTTGGCGATGGCAGAACACTTCCGTGATGAAGGTCGTGACGTGCTGCTGTTCATCGACAACATTTTCCGTTACTCGCTGGCAGGTGCAGAAGTATCGGCGCTGCTCGGACGTATGCCCTCGGCGGTAGGTTATCAGCCGACGCTGGCAGACGAAATGGGACAGTTGCAGGAACGCATCACCTCCACGCAGAAGGGTTCAATCACCTCGATGCAAGCGGTCTACGTGCCAGCAGATGACTATTCTGATCCCGCACCTGTCGCGGTGTTCACGCACTTGGACGGTACGATTGCGCTGGAACGCTCCATCGCTGCCCGTGCTATTTTCCCGGCGGTTGATCCGCTGGCAAGTACAAGCAAGATTCTTGACCCGCTCGTTGTGGGTGAAGAACACTACCGTACAGCGCGTGAAGTGCAGCAGGTTCTCCAGCGTTATAAGGACTTGCAAGACATCATCGCCATTCTCGGTATCGACGAACTGTCGGACGACGATAAGCTGTTGGTCTCCCGCGCCCGTAAGATCGAACTGTTCCTCAGCCAACCGATGAAGGTGGCTGAACAGTTCACGGGTCGTGAAGGCAAGTACGTTAAGATCAAGGATACCATTCGCGGCTTCCGCATGATTTTGGATGGCGAACTTGACTACATTTCGGAACAGAGCTTCTACATGGCGGGTCCTGTCGAAGACGTGCTGGCACGTCACGACGAAGCACAGCGTCAAGGGTAAAATCTGATGCCTATCGCGGTAGAGATTGTCACGCAAGAAAAAGTGGTCTTTTCCGAGCCGGAAGCCGATATGGTGATTGTTCCGGCGATGGAAGGCGAGATGGGCGTGCTGCCGCATCATGCCCCCGTCTTGACCACGCTCACGTTTGGCGAATTGGTCGTCCGTAAAGGACGCGCCGAAGAACGTTTCGTCATTTACGGCGGCGTGGTCGATGTGCGCCCTGATAAAGTCGTCGTCCTAGCAGACCTTGCCGATTCGTCTTACGAAATTGACGAAGTGGCGATGGAAGCAGCACGGGCAAGCGCGGCGAAGATTTTGCAACAGGGCGTTCCGCCAGAAGAAAATCGCGCTGCGGCGTTGATGCTGCGTCGTGCTGAACTGGCGCTCAAGATTCAGCGCAAAACACAGTCACGCGGGTCAGCCGTCATGCGTATCATCGAAGATAAGAACGCGGACGAATAAACCCGCGTCCTAAAACGGATTTGGACGCCCGACAGATTGATTCTTGTCGGGCGTTTTAATTTGCTATAATACTCGTCTGATCGCCGCACTGTTACACGTAAGGAACGCTATGGGATTATTCGATAAACGCTTGGGTGTAGACTTAGGCACGATCAATACACTGATTTCTGAGAACGATCAGATCGTCTTGCAAGAACCGACGCTGGTTGCCATGACCGTTGAAGATCAGTTTGTGGTCGAGATCGGTCAACCTGCCCGCGAAATGTTGGGCAAGGTAGACGACGAAGATATTCAGGTGGTGCGCCCGCTTCAAAATGGAGTGGTTGCAGACTATGACGTGACTGTCGCCTTACTGCGACACTTTTTCAACAAGATTGCCGGACGTATTCGCCTATTCAAGCCTACGATCATGATCACCGTGCCATATGGCGCAAACAGCGTCGAAAAACGCGCCGTACATGACGTAGCAATGGACGCCGGAGCGCGTGAGGCGATCCTCATTCCTGAACCGCTGGCGGCGGCAATCGGGGCAGGGCTGCCCGTTGGCACACCCGCCGGGGATATGGTCGTCAATATTGGCGGCGGCATCACCGAAGCTGCGGTCATGACAATGAATAATATCGTGCGTGCCGAAAGCGGACGGGTTGGCGGTTTGAAGATGGACGAAGCCATCATCAGCTACATTCGTCGCAAGTATAATTTGACGATTGGTCAGCCCTCCGCCGAGTCGGTCAAAATTCAGGTTGGCGCTGCGGTAGTGCAAGCCGAAGAACTGACGATGGAAGTACAGGGACGCGATAACGTGAGCGGATTACCGCGCACGATCACCGTGAGTACGGGCGAAATCGTTGAGGCGATTGAAGAACCGCTGCGTGAAATTGCCAGTGTCGTCAAAGCGGTGCTAGGCAATACACTCCCCGAACTGGCAGCCGACATCATTGATCGTGGGATTGTCCTCACAGGCGGCGGCGCGATGCTGCGCGGGCTGGATCAATATTTGACGAAAGAAACGGGTGTCCCCGTTTATCGTGCCGATAATGCCATGATTTCTGTCGCTATTGGAGCAGGGCGGGCATTGAATGACCCGGCAATCTTGCGCCGGATCACTCAAAGTGTGTGGGGATGATGGCTATTCGAGATAGTACGTCATGCGCTGTAAGTGAATAACGGGGTCAATATACTGCACATGAACATAGTCCGGTACATTTAGGTTGATCGGAGCATAGTTCAGGATCGCCCGCACGCCTGAGCCAATGAGCGTATCAGCCACGGCTTGGGCAGATTCTGCGGGAATGGCAATCATGGCGATCTTGATGCCACGTTCCGCGATCAACGTGGACATGGACACAAGCGGCTCAATCAAGAATTCGCCGATGTGCTTACCGATTTTCTCTGGTGCGCTGTCGAACACGCAGGAGATATGGAATCCCCGGTTGGAAAATCCCCGGTAACGTGCGACGGCGTTCCCCAGATCGCCTGCACCCACCAGCGCGACTTCCCAATCGCGTTCGACATTTAACACCTGTCGCAATTGTTCCTTTAGGTACGTGATTCGGTAGCCAGTTCCTTGCTTTCCGAAACCGCCAAAGTGCGACAAATCCTTACGAATTTGTGCCGAACTAATGCCCAGACGCTTGCCGAGTTCGTGGGAAGAAGTCACTTCCTGACCCTCTTGCGACAGACGTTCGAGCGCCCGAAGGTAGACCGGCAGACGGCTGATCACAATGTCGGGAATACTGGAAGGCATATGAGCGATTCTCCTAACAGTCGATGGTGATTGTGAAAGATGTGACATATTCTATGTTACCATTATGCTTCCCTTCACGCCAGCACAGTTTTAACATTAGGCGTGAGCGGCTTATAGGGTTATCTTTCCTAACGACGGCTTGCAATGGTCGGACAACTTTTAACATTCAGAAAACAAAGTGAGACAAATTTTAGTTAGAATCAATAGTGTAAGAGTCGGTAGAAGGGTTTAGCGTTAGCGCACTATGTCAGTCAGGCGATCTCTTTTTGTCCTCCTCGTGATCACGCTTGCGCTTCCGCTGGTTGCGTTCGGAGTGAAGGAGAATCGGGCGCAGACCAGCGCGGATTCTGCGCCTCAAGTTCAACAGACAATCGTCGGGCAGGGTGATGTCGAAGTGGTCGTGTCGGCTATTGGGACGATGCAGCCCGACCAAACGGCAGCGATCAGTTTTGCGCTGCCCGGACGTATTACGGATATTCCGGTCACGGTTGGGCAAGTGGTCACAGCGGGGGATGTGCTGATGCAGCAAGCCGACGACTCGCTGCGTATTGCTTACGAACAGGCAGCACTCGCCTTAAATACGACTGAGATTCAACGTGACGATGTATTGGATGGCGCTGATGCGGGGCAGATCACGATTGCACAGGCAAATATTGATGCGGCACGGGGCGCGGTTGCGGCTATCCAGAACGCCGTATCTCCGGCAGACATACAGACGGCACAGCTTTCTTATCAACGGGCGCTCGATGCGCTGACGGCGGCGCAAGATGCGCGGGCGACTGCATCGGGCGATCAATCGCAAGCCTACTATGATCTGCTGGATGCACAAATCGGGGAGGCAGGTTTCAATGCCGAAATTGCGCGGCTCAATCTCGAACGTTTGCGAACGGGGAATCCGTCGGCGGTGGGCGCGGCATCGGCGCGAGTCGAACAGGCGCAAGCACAGTTAGATCAACTGCTGGCGGGACCTTCTCAGGCAGAAATTGATCGGGCGGAGACGGCTGTCGAACGTGCGCGAATCGATTTAGAGCGGGCGCAAACTGCGTGGGATCGCACGCGAATTGCCGCGCCATTTGACGGCATCGTGACAGTCATCGATGCGGAGATCGGCGCATTGGTCGCGCCCGGTCTCGCCGTCATTGAAATAACGGATATGAATCCACTGCATTTGACCGTTCAGGTCGATGAGATTGATGTGCGTCAAGTCGTAGAAGGGATGCCAGCACGGGTCAAACTAGACGCCTTGCCCGATCTCGAACTGCCCGCCGAAGTGGAAACCTTGTCGCTCGTGGCGACCAATAATGGCGGCGTAGTGAGTTATGAAGTCCTAATCCGTGTAGATCAAGAAGATTCACGGTTGCGCGTGGGCATGACCGCCGAAGCAAATATTGTCATCGAGTCTCAGTCGGATGTGCTGATCGTGCCGAATCAATACATTCGGCTGGATCGCACGCGGACAAGCGCGTTTGTGAACTTGCTAGAAGCCGACGGCACGTTACGCGAGATTCCGGTCACGCTTGGGCTGCAAGGGCAAGATGTGAGTCAGGTCATTGACGGACTGCGTGAAGGAGATGTGATCGCTATCGACCTCTCTGGCGACGAACTATCGATATTCGGGGGCTGATCGCATGAAGAAACTATTTCAGTACGTCTTGATCACCGCCGTGATCGCGGGGATCGGTTTTGGCGGAACTACATTGTGGCAGCAGCGGCAGCAAGCAGCAGTTGTAACCGTTGAAATTCTGGATGAAACCGTTGCCGAACGCGGTAGTTTGCGCGTGACCGTCAGCGCGACAGGTGCAGTCACGCCGCAGCGACAGGTGCCGCTTTTGTTCGAGTCGCAGAGCGCCGTGACAGAAATTTTGGTGAGTGACGGTGATGATGTGCGGGCGGGGGATGTATTGGCGCGTTTGGACACGACTGACGCCGATTTGCTTCTCAACGAAGCATCGCTGGTGCTAGAGGTTCAGCGCATCGCTTACGAACTGTTGACCAGTCCACCGCGCCGCGAAGATATTGCCGTTGCACAGGCATCTTTAGACAGTGCGTTAGCCTCCATGTACGCGGCGGCTTCCAGCGGGGTCAGCGCACAGGATCAGCAAATCGCCTCAGTGCAGTCAGAACTTGCGCGTAATCAACTCTGGCAAGCGCAGTTACAACGTGATATTGCCGTGAACTCACCGGGATGGTCGCCCGATATTGCCGCGCTGCTGCCCAACGGTGGCGCAGACATCCCGCAAGAAATAATCGATAGCGCAAACAACGCTCTTGCTGGTTTTCTGCCCTCGTCCCCTCAAGTTGACCCGAACAGCCTTGAAGCAGGTTTAAATCAAGCCGCCTATGGGGTCGCTATTGCAGACTCGAATTACAACGCCACCGAATCACGGAGCGGAGATAGAGCGGGAGTCTCGTCGGCACAAGCGGCGGCGATTGCGGCACAGGTCGCGCTAGATCGCCTGACCAACGGCGCAACCGAACGCGATTTGCAATTGGCTGAAATCGGGCTGCGTCAAGCTGAATTGACGGTTGAATCCGCGCAAACTAGCCTCAACCGCGCCGTGTTAGTCGCGCCCTTTGACGGCATGATCGCCCGGAATAA
>JBBQRJ010000243.1:0-7145 GCA_038214955.1 Aggregatilineales bacterium
TATGTTCCGCGAACTGATCACCATCCCAACGCCGTGAGATCAAGCGGGTTGACCCTGCCGTGCGATCTCGCAAGAACACATCGTTACCCGCGTTGGTATCGTTCGTGACAAGGTTGTTCGCAGCAGAGCTAAATAAAACATAACGCCCATCATCCGAAACTTGGAGAGGCTCTGAAAACGAGACTGCCTGACTCTCATCATCAGCAACAGAGACACGCTCAAACGTACAGGTTAAGCGATCATAGAGGAATACGTCGTCCTGTAAATTAGTATCATTAGGTACTAAATCGTCTGACGCGCTCATAAAGATGGTATAACGTCCGTCATACGAGACGGCGGGTTTGCTAGAATCACCCTGTCCATTAGAAACCATCAAACGGGTAATCAAAGCATCGGGGTCGCATACGGTCTGTGCAACAGCGGCGGGAATAGTCGAGACACTCAACAGAATCAGCGTAACGGTTAAAGAGAGGAACATGCGGAGTTGGCGCATAGCAAAGCCCTGTTCACTTCAGCGAATAACCTTAGTGTAACAGGGATTCATAGTTTCGATTATCAACGGATCACCTACGCTTGGTGACCTTTGTCATCAGTTTCAGCCGCCGGGTACGGTTTCAGTGGTTTCTGCCGTCGGTTCGATCACTTCCGGCGTTGGCTCGATCACTTCGGGTGTCGGCTCAATGATTTCTGGCGTCGGTTCGATCACTTCTGGCACAATTTGGTCTGGCGATGGTTCGACCAGCGGACTCGATCCCACGATGGTAAACCTCGATTCGCCGCTCCACGGGCTGTAGCCGCCTTCAGACTGCCACGCCTGTATCCACCAGCGATATTCACCGGAAGGCAGCGTCACGGGCGCGACGGTACACATGCCGCCAGCACAATTACTCGCGGGATACCACTCGCTGAGGACATGCCCGTTTGTACCGGAAATCCACAGGTAGTACCACGACGCCCCCGAAGATTCGTACCACTGGAACGCGGGCTGCGCTGCGCTGATCGTTCCGGTGGGCGCGGCGGGGGTCGGTGTGAACGTATTAACAATGAATTGAATCTCGCTGCTCCATACACTGTAACCGTCTGTTGGACTCCATGCTTGAATCCACCATTGATACACCCCTGCTTGCAACGGCAAACCGGGCGTGACAGCACAAATATCAAACTGGCAGATGTTATAACCGTCGTACCAGCGTTCTAATCCATTACCAGACGGACTGCTCACCCACAGGTGATACCATGTCGCGCCGGGGGCGGTGTACCATTCAAAAGTAGGCATCCGGTTTGGTGTGATTGCGCCTGTGGGCGCAATCGGAGCGGGTGAGTTAACAGCATTTATCGTCATCATAGGACTGAGTGCATTGATTTGGGGCTGCGTGCCAAAAAGCAAAACCCCCAGCAGAGTAAGAAGCACGCGAATCATAGTACACCTCTACGAAACAAAGTTTACATCGAGGTTATCGCCTCAACCTTGAATCCGCCTAACATTCAGTAAGCTACAAACTAAGTGATTCGTTGATTCGATCCAGCGCCTCTACGAGGGTTTGGCGGGTGCATCCGTAATTCAGTCGCACGAAGCCGTCGCCCCCTTGCCCGAATATTTCCCCCGCGCTAAACGCCACTTTCGCCTTTTCCAGAAAGAACTTGTAAGCCGATTCGGGCAGGTTCAAGGCGCGGCAGTCGAGCCATGCAAGGTACGTGCCTTCGGGGACTGTCACCTTAATTTGCGGCAGTCGGGTTTCGATGTACTGCACCAGCGTATCGCGGTTGATCGTCAAATAGGCGAGCAGTTCATCGAGCCACGTTTGACCATGCCGATAGGCTGCCTCTGCCGCCGTATAGCCTATCGCATTGACCAATGCACCAATCGAGTAGGCAGTATCGCGGAAGGCTTTCAACAGGGCAGGGTCTTCGATCACGGCGAAACTGCACGCCAAACCGGGGACGTTAAACGCTTTACTTGGCGCGGACAGCGTGATCGTGCGGGTAGAGACTTCCGGCGACAGCGACGCGATAGAAATGTGATCCGCGCCCGGATGAATTAGATCACAGTGGATTTCGTCCGCGATGATCAGCAATTTGTGCCGTAAGCAGAACTCGGCAAGCTGTTCGAGTTCCACGCGGGAATACACGCGCCCTACCGGATTATGCGGATTGCACAGCATGAAGATGCGCGTTTGCGGTGTGACTGCCGCTTCTAACCGCTCAAAGTCGATTTCATAACGAAGGCGCTGTCCTTCTTGCGTAACCGCTAATTCAGCAGTTTGCAGCAGTTTGCCGCCGTTCTGGGTGGCGCTCATGAAAGGGGGGTAGATCGGGGTGAGCATCAGCACGCCGTCACCGGGGTGATCGTAGGCGCGACTCACGATGTTAAGCGCCGTGACCACGCCGGGGACGAACATAATTTCTTCGGGTGTGACCTGTAGCCCATGCCGCAGTTTGTAGCGTTCTGCCAGCAGTTCACGCAGCGACGGCGAATCAGCTTGATAGCCGAAAATGCCATGATCCGCACGCTGTTTGATCGCCGTTAGCACTTCGTCGGGGGAGCGAAAATCCATATCGGCTACCCACAACGGGATGACATCATCCCCATATTGTGACCATTTGATGCTAGACGAATTACGGCGGTCAACCGCTTCATCAAAGTTGTACACCATGTTCTGTTCCTGTGTTTAAACCAGACTATCGCTATGGAGCGAAATTTCCTAACCAGCGAATACGGTTGAAGTGCGCTTGGATGCCATTGACCAATGTTGCATCTGCTGTCCAAAATTCGCAGTCATACCGTTCTGCCAGCGCCAAATACTGACTGTCATACGCACGCGGACGATTAAAGCGTTCCGCTAAATTGTACGCCGCTGTCAGTAATTCATCATCTTCTAGAAACTCTATGGGATGACTTAGAAGCCGTGACAATAGAAACCGACCCTGTTCATGACTAATCCGCCGTTGGTAGACAGCTTTTCGCATCACAGCGGTGATTTCTGAACGGAACAGGCGCGGCGCAATGAGTCGAGTTTTTGTCGTCTCCCATGTAGATAAACTTTGATGTGCTTTCGTGTACAGTGGTTCATCTGAGAGCGTAAAAGCAATCAAAATGCTGGAGTCAACGACAACCGTCATTCATCATCCTCGCCATCGCGGATTTCGCGCAGCATAGTAACGGCATCAATGTGGGGGAAAGTGCCGCCATGATCGGCGCTTATTTGTTCCCGCATGGTTTCGATGTCGCGTACCCAGGCAGCAAAATCAAAGTTTGACTTTTCCGTCTCTTGTTCGATGAGTGTCTTTACGCGCTTTTGCGCGTCTTTGTCCAACTGGTGAAACTTCTCAATAATTTCGTGTTCGAGTGCAGACATGATCTAAGTCCTCCACTACAAAAGCGTTTGCTGTTTAGGCGACTCTTGTGCGCCGCCGCGCTTATACGTCAGCGCCTCGATGAGCAGTTCGCGGGCGCTTTGGTAGCCGCTCTCGTTGACTGTGCCGAGCATGGCGGCAAGTTCTTCGATGCGCTGAACTTCCTCGCTCAAGGGGATGATCTCGGTGTGCGTGCGCCCTTCTTCAACGCGCTTGACCACGCGGTAATGACGATCCGCATAGCCCGCCAACTGCGCGAGGTGAGTCACGACCAACACCTGATGCCCGCCTGTTAGCCCCCACAGCTTTTCACCCACGACGCTGCCCACACGCCCGCCGATCCCCTGATCAATTTCATCAAAGATGAGCGTGGGGGTTTGATCCGCCGAGGTGAGGACACGCTTCAACGCCAGCATGATTCGCGCCGCTTCACCCCCCGACGCCACTTTTGCCAGCGGACGCAAAGGTTCGCCGGGATTAGCGGACATCATGAACTCGACGCGATCAATGCCTGTTTCGTCAAAGGCGAGGCGGCGATCCTTGACGTAACAGCCGTCTAGGTCGTCCGCCTGTTCAATCAAGACTTCAAACTGCGCCTTCTCCATGCGTAGATCGCCCAACTCGGTCACGATCCCCGCGCTGAGTCGCTTCGCCGCTGCGGTTCGCGCCCGGCTGATTCGTTCGCCCAAATCACCAATGTGCTTCAGCATTCCCGTTTCTTGCTTGCGGAGTTCTTCGATACGAGCTTCGCTGTTTTCAATGTTATCGAGTTCGGTGGAGGCGCGTTCGGCGTAATCCAACACCGACTCGACAGAACCCCCGTAGCGCCGCGTCATTTTGGTGATGAGTTCGAGGCGTTCCTCAACCTCGTCCAAGCGTGACGGGTTGTATTCGACGGTTTCCGCGTAACGTCGCAGCGACTTCGCCAGTTCTTCGGCTTGTGCGGTGACTTCTTCGGCAAGGTCGTAATCTTCTTTCAAAGAAGGATCAATGGTGGACAGCTTACTCAACAACAGCGCCGTCTGCATCAGTTGATCGAGTGCGCCCGCTTGAGCATCTGGCACATCGTCGCCGTTGATGAGTTCCAGCGATTCGGCTGTCCACTTTGCCAGCGATTCGCTGTTGGAGAGGCGCACGCGCTCCGCTTTGAGTTCCTCATCTTCGCCGGGAGTGAGCGCCGCCGATTCGATGTCCTCTAGCTCACCACGTAAGCGATCAGCGCGGCGCTGCAAGGCGGCTTCATCATCGAGCAAATGCTTGATCTCGCGGCGCGTTTCGCCTAAACGCTGGACAACGTTGCCCAACGCTGACCGCGCATCCATGAGGTCGGTATAGCGATCTAGCAGGTCAATGTGATACTGCGGCTTAAGCAGCGATAAATGGGCGCTCTGCCCATGTACATCGACTAAGTACGCGCCCACTTCGATCAGAATATCAAGGTTGACGGTCACGCCGTTCACCCGTGATGAAGATCGCCCGTTGGAACGAATCTCCCGCGTGATCGTGATCGTCTCGCCTTCATCAACCAATTCCTCACGCTCAAGGATCGGCTGAATGAACATTTGCGTTGTGTCGTTAAGCGCGAATACGCCTTCGATCAGCGCCTTGTCTGCACCCGCACGCACCCACGAGGCTTCGGCTTTGCCACCGAGCAGCATTTCTACCGCGTCAATGATGATCGACTTGCCCGCGCCCGTTTCACCGGTGATCACGTTCAAGCCTTTGCCGAATCCCAATTCCAATTGATCAATGATAGCGAAATTCCTGATGCGGATTTCCTCTAACATGAGCTAACCCCGCATTCTCAACCTTGTGTAAATCGCCGCCGCGATAATGCCAATTGCCAAGACCACACCAATATTGGTAAACGTAGATTGAAGCACAGCCCCTATTTCTATGGGGGGTACTTCTGCTTGTGCGCCAAATTCTGCACGATAAGCTGCATAAACGTTGTTGATTTGAATATAGGTTTGCAGCACCGACGCGACCAACCCACCGATCACCGCGCCGCCCGCACCAAAATACGCCATATTGCGCCCGCGCCGCTTCTGAATGATGCGAACGATCAATTCCGAAATTGCGCCGCCCGCCGGAAACCCCAGAATAAACAGGATGAACAGCGGCAGCCGCATCACACTGATCAGGTAGACCACCACAGCCGTAGCGATGGCAGATACTCCGAACGCGATCAGATCATCATACTGGGTCGCGTTATAGTATTTTTGCTGAATGCCGCGCACACATTCTTTGCAGCGATAACCGACAGGCGTTGACACGGCACATTGAGCGCACATGGGACGCCCGCACTTGTTACAGCGCAGCGTTGTTTCACGGTCAGGGTGAACCGTGCAATATAGGAGTTCTTCGGCGGTGTCGGGTGTAGACATATCCTATTTCCTCTTACAAGCAATTAGCGATTAGCGGTTAGCTAAGTGCTAACTTTCGTTGACCACAACCGCCGCTTTATTGACGATGATTAGCAGTTGGCTTTTAGCTAACTGAAAGCCGAACGAGTCTTGATTGACCTGTGCGACGTATTGACGATGATCAGCGGTTGGCTTTTAGCTAAATGCCAATCGCTAACTGCTAACCGCTATTATAAATGACGACGCGGCGGCGCGGGCGGTTCTGGCGCACGCGGTTCAAGCCGATCTAGCAGCGAACGATAGAAATAATTCCGGTCACGCATTCGCACAAACTGGCTGATGTTATCGCCCGCCTGTATGATGACATGATCGTTCGATTGAAGTTCGCAAAGCAGCGTGCCATCCACCGAGAGTACCGTATCTGCCTGAATATCTGGTGAGACGATGACTTCAACCGTCGCGCCTGCGGGCAGGACAATCGGGCGGTCTAGGCTGAGATGAGGCGCAACGGGAACAATCAAAATGCCGCGCAGTTCGGGCGGTAAAATGGGTCCCCCGCACGCCAGCGCGTAAGCAGTTGATCCGGTTGCGGTAGCAACGATCAGCGCATCGGCATTGTAGGTTGTCGTCCAGTAACCGTCAATATAGGTATCCAGACGGATCATCCGTGTGACCGATCCGCGACTGATCACGGCGTCGTTGAGCGCCTCCGCTTCGCACAGAATCTCCCCGTCGCGCCGCGTGATCACCTTGATCATCATACGTTGTTCGATCCAGTAATTGCCCGCGAACAGGGTATCGAGCTGTGCGCCCCATTCTTCGGCATTCTTGATTTCGGTCAAAAACCCTAAGTGTCCCAGATTAATGCCCAACACCGGGACGCCGTGCGGCGCACACACACGGGCGGCACGCAGCATCGCGCCATCGCCACCAATGGCGACGACCATATCAGTCGCCGCAATTTGATCGATCACGGTTGTTTCATCCCACTGGTGATACGTCCATACCGCCACGCCCCGCGCTCGTAGTGCCGCCACAATTTCATCGGCAATCGGGGCGCTGTGCGGGCGGGTAGGGTGCGCCAAAACGCCCATTCGTTGTATCGTCACGGATTACCCTTGCATACCCACAATCAGGTTTAAACTGACCCCCTCCCCGACCCTCCCCCGAATTCAGGGGAGGGAGCCAGCAAAAGCCGTTTTCGCCCCTCCTTGAATTCGGGGAGGGGAAGGGGGTGGGGTGACTTCAGTGAGTTAAGTGTACTTATTCTAGCGTAGCTGCGCTACATCCGATTATAGCACATTTGTTCATACTGCCGCGATTCAAGCCATTTTCAAACCTTCTTAACTCACCTTACGCAGATCGTTATTTCTGACCCCACCCCCGACCCCTCCCCGAATTCGAGGAGGGGAGCAAGCAGACTCC